>JAFDAW010000212.1 GCA_019313605.1 Deltaproteobacteria bacterium | reverse complement strand
TACGCGCCAGCGTGTACTGCGTTTTCTCGTTGTATTCGAAGTCCATTGAGATCTCTCCCGTTTTAACTTTGGCTCGTCAAAGCACTGCTCGACCCGATAGCCTACTACATCGTCTCGGTTGCGTTGGGAGCCGTTGGGTCCAGATGAATCACGAGTCAACCTCGGTCACTGGGCGCTTCGCGGTCGTTTGGTCGAAATCATCATGAATCAATCTCCGGCCGTTGCGAGATCTCCCACGCCTTGTCACTCGCGATCTCGACGATGTCGCCAAGGGTCGTCGCCTCTTGCGAGCTCGCGTTTCCCTGAAGTCCGCGCTTGTAGACACCCTGGGCGATGCCCGCATAGCGGAAGATCACGAAGGCCAGATAGAAGTTCCAGTGCGGCACGCCCGAGCGTCCCGTGTAGCGGCAGTAGGTCTCGACGTACTCGCGTTCGGTCGGAATCCCGCTGGTTGCGTTGTCTTCGTTGGCGGCGTCCGAGATCAGGGGCTGATTTGCAATCGAGAGGTAGTACTGCGCACATCCGTGAGCCAGATCGGCAAGCGGGTGGCCCAGGGTCGATAGCTCCCAGTCGAGCACCGCACTCACGCGCGCTTCGTCGGCGGCGAGTACGAGGTTGTCGAGCCGATAATCGCCGTGAACGATGCAGCTCGCGTCGTCATCGGGAATGTTCGCGGGAAGCCATTTCATCAGGCGATCCATGCTCTCGATCTCTCGCGTCTTCGATGCCTCGTACTGCTGGCTCCAGCGGCCGATCTGGCGCCCGAAGTAGTTTCCGGGTTTTCCATAATCGGCGAGACCGATCGCCTCGTAGTCGACCGCGTGCAGGCTCGCGAGGACGCGCAGGATTTCCTCGAAGATCGCCCGGCGCTCCGCGGGCTTCATGCCGGGCAGGGTCGGATCGCGCAGCAGTCGCCCGCGCACGTAATCCATGATGAAGAACGGCGTGCCGATCGGATCGTCCGCCTCGCAGAGCAGGTGCACCTTGGGTACGGGAACATCGGTCGCCGCTAGCGCGGCGAGGATTCGATACTCGCGTTCGACCATGTGCGCGCGCGGCAACAAAACCCCGGGCGGCTTCTTGCGCAGCACGTAGTCGCCACTGCCCGCGCTCAGCAGATAGGTCGGATTCGACTGCCCTCCCTCGAACTGCTGGATCCGCAGAGGGCCGCGGTAACTCTCGAGGTGCTCCGCGAGATAACGATCGAGTGCCTCTTCATCGAAGCGATGCGCCTCGCGAACCTCGGTGAGCTGCTCTGATGTCTGCATAGTCCCGAAACCCGAAACCCGAAACCCGAAAATCAGAGGATATCGGCGCAATCAATCCAATCGCGGATGACAATTCTCCCGCCATGTCTGGCTGCACGATCGAGACGTTTTCTGCCGCTCGAGCGCACGTTTGATGTCAAGGTTGAAATCTGCCAGAAACGGAGATCCGTTTTGCGATCACACTCCGATTCGGAGGGTCGCCAGAGTTTCTTTCGTGATACTCCTGTGCGAGAATCTTCCCGGCGCGAAATCTCGCTTGGGTTTTCAATGTCGCCGGAGATGCCGAGATGCGTTTATTGTTCTCGTCGCACCCTCTTGACGGCCATCTACTCCCGCTGATCTCCGTCGCTCGCGCAGCCCAGGCGGCCGGACATTGTGTTGCCTTCGCGGTTCCACCGGGATTTTCAGACAAGGTCGAACGGATCGGTTTCGATGCGCGCCCCTGCGGGCCCGCGTGGACCGATGAACCGATCGCATCCATGTATGAGAAAGCCCTCGAACTGGGAGACACCGCGTTTTTTCTATCGGAGTTCTACGCCAGGATCGCTGCGCGAAGCTTCGCTCCGCCGCTGTTGGACATCATTGCGGACTGGCGCCCCGACGTGATCGTGTCGGACCCGACCGAGTTCGGGAGCTGGGTCGCCGCAGAGCGCGCCGGCATTCCGCGCGTGTTCAATCTCTGGGGACTATTTCTACCGGAGGCATTCCTGGTCGCGCTCGCCGGGCCCAGCCTCGAGGAGTTGCGCGCGTTTCTCGATCTGCCACCGGACCCAGAGTTGAAGACCCTGATTGACGCCACCAAGCTGATCTTTGCACCGCGCAGCTACCAGCCACCAGGACTCGAAATCCCCGAAAGTGTTCACTTCTTTCGCCCCGACATCTTCGACCAAACTGGCGACGAGCGCCTCCCGGGTTGGGTGTCGGAGCTGCCGGGGCGCCCAACCATCTACGTGACGTTGGGAACCCTGTTCAACACCAGCTCGGGCCTGCTCGAGACGATCCTCGAAGGTCTGGCAGGTGAGGACCTGAACGCCGTGGTCACCGTCGGTCGCGACCGCGATCCTTCGGAACTGGTAGGACTGGCGTCGAATATTCACGTCGAGCGCTACATCCCGCAGTCGCTGCTCTTGTCCCACTGCGACGCGGTGATTTCGCACGCCGGCTACGGAACCGTCATGGGAAGCCTCTCCCACGGGTTACCGTCGGTGCTCATCCCCATCAGTGCAGACCAGCCGATGCACGCCCACCGCTGCGAAGAGATCGGCACCGCCCTCCCCCTCGACCTCAATGAACTCACGCCCGAGGCGGTTCGCAACGCAACTTGGACGGTGCTGCGAGAATCGAGCTTCCGCATCAAAGCACAGGCGCTCGCGGATGAGATCGCGAGCATGCCGGGTCCCGACGCATCGGTCGCACTGATCGAGCAAGTCGTCCGAGAGAGCTGAGAGATTCACCCGCTAACCGCAGCAGATCATCGCCGCTGCCAGCGCTCAGAGGAAACGCGGGATTCGATTGCCCATTCCCGCGAACTGCCGCACCCGTAGTAGTTCGCGGCGGTTCGCGAGGTGTTCCGCGAAGTGTTCCGCAAGATACTGATCGAGCGCCTCTTCATCGAAACGATGCGCCTCGCGAAGTGTTCCGCGAGATACTGATCGAGCGCCTCTTCATCGAAACGATGCACTTCGCGAAGTGTTCCGCGAGATACTGATCGAGCGCCTCTTCATCGAAACGATGCGCCTCGCGAAGTGTTCCGCGAGATACTGATCGAGCGCCTCTTCATCGAATCGATGCACTTCGCGAAGTGTTCCGCGAGATATTGATCGAGCGTCTTTTCATCGAAATGATGCGCCTCGCGAGCCTCGATTAGCTGCCCAGACGATTCCATGGTGCCAAAATCCAAAACACGAAGGCGCCTGCTCGACTGATTCAATGGCAACCGGATGCAAATCTGTTGTGACGCGGAGCCCTTCCAGTTGCAACTGGATTTAAATCCTGTTGGCCGTACCGAAAGCTTTGAGAAATTTCATTTTAGGCTTGACAAGTTTTCGGGGCAAAAATATTCAACCAGGAGATATTTAGATTTAGTTCTTCTGACGTGTGCATGATTGGTGTAGGAGGGGAAGTCTCCGCGATTTTGATTCGATTGAGATGTGACTGCTCGATCGGTCGTAGCGAGTTGATTGCGAGAGCGCTTTGACCCGATGGTAAACTGTTTTACGACTTCACCCCGCGCGTCCCTGTGAGGTCATGTTTCAATGTCCGGGTTGACAGAACTTTCGACCGATCAATTGCTCGCGCAGCTGCTGGAGCTGGTTCACCGTGGGCGCAAACTCGAGGCAGATCTGATCGCGCATCTAGCGGAGGTGGATGAGCGAAGGCTCTATCTCCGCGAAGGGTGCCCTTCGATGTTCGCCTACTGCGTGGATGTATTGCGCTTCGCGGAGGCGGTTGCCTACAAGCGGATCTCGGCGATGCGCGCGGCGCGGCGGTACCCGGAGGTATTGACGGCGCTGAGAGAGGGCGCGCTTCATCTGACGGCCGTGAGTTTGCTCGCTCCGCAGCTCACTGCAGGAAATGTGACTGAGCTTTTGGCCGCGGCTCGACATCGGACCGCGGAAGAGATCCGCCGCATGTTGGCCGATCGTCGGCCGAAGCCTGATGTTGCTTCGTCTGTGCGACGGCTTTCCGACCCGTCGATTCGCGCGGTGGAGCGGGCCGGCGAGAGCATTGCAAACGCCGAAAATCGGAAAACGGCGCTCGAGAGTGAGAGCAGCCCACGAGCATCACCGCTCGTTCTACCAGCGAGGCTTTCGGGTGCAGTCGCCCCGCCCGCTGGGCCACCAGAACCTCTCGGAGAAGACCGCTACCTGATCCGCTTCACCGCAGATCGCGAACTCCACGGCCAGATTCAGCAACTGAAATCCCTGATGCGCCACCAGATTCCAGATGGTGACGTCGGGAAAATTCTCGCGAAAGGCGTTGCAGTTCTCCTCAAACAGGTGCGCGCACGGAAATTCGGAGAACGTTCCGCCCCATGCGCAGCGCGAAGTGAGAGCGCTTCGCAGGTTGAGGGCGTCGAGCCAGCGCAGCGCGCTGAACAGATCTTCACACTTTCTCCCTCACGTCAAATTCCAGCTGCAATACGCCGCGCGGTTTCTAAACGAGATGGCGAGCGCTGCACGTTCGTAGCTGCGAGCGGCCGTCTCTGCGGATCGCGCGATTTTCTGGAGTTTCACCATCGCGAGCCGTGGGCCAGGTCTCGATCGCATGCGATCGATGGGATCACCCTGCGCTGCCGGGCTCATAACCAGTACGAAGCCGAACGAGATTTTGGCGCGAAGCAGATGGAGCGCTTTCGCAGGCGAAGCCAGCCAGAGACCGCAATGTTGCTTCTAGAGCCAGCAGCAACGCTCACAGACAACACCGTGTTGTCATCCAAGGCCGTGGTGCCGCTTCCGGAGGCCTCCGCGTTGCTCTTGGGCGCCGAGGCGCTGCGTGCGCACCCGAGCTCATCCGCCGCCGTTCGACCCAAGCTGGATCTAAATCCAGTTGGAGGAACATCATGACGGGGTGATCATCGTGAGATCGATCCAGATTGCACGGGCTCAGCTGAAGGCAATTCGCTCCGGGTGCAGCATTCGGTCACAAGCTGGATTTAAATCCAGTTGGTTTCACGCCAGACGGAAATCGGGCGGCAGCGAATGTCGCGAGAGCGTCGCTCGTGAGAAACACTCTACGCGGTGAAAATTGAATCCAGGCAGTGGGGATCTGGCGCGCGTTGCGGGTAATCGCGGGCTGACTGACACGGAGCTATGATCGCGCGGTGACGATGACGTTGCTTCGGACACCGGACGCAGATACCGAAGGGTTGGCCGACTACCCGTTCGCTGCCAACTACCTCGACGTCGGTGGTGCCGACGACGGTTCCCTGCGGATGCACTTCGTCGATCACGGCCCTCGCGGCGGCCCGGTGATGCTGTTGCTGCACGGTGAGCCGAGTTGGAGTTATCTCTACCGGAAGATGATCCCACCGCTCGCGGCGGCTGGCATGCGGTGTATCGCGCCTGATCTCATCGGCTTCGGCCGGTCCGACAAACCCACCGAACAGAGCGACTACACCTATGCGAGACACCTGAGCTGGGTGCGCTCGCTGCTCGATCAGTTGGATCTCGGCGACATCAACCTGTTCTGCCAGGACTGGGGTGGGCTGCTCGGACTTCGTTTGCTCGCTGAACGGCCGGAGCGATTCGCCTCGGTCTGCGCTGCGAATACCTTTCTGCCCGCAGGGCAAAGAAAAATGTCAGAAGCCTGGATGCGCTGGCTCGATTTCTCCCAACGCGTTCCGGAGCTGCCCGTGGGGAAGATCATCAGCATGGGTTGTGTCAGACCGGTGCCCGATGACGTGCTCGCAGCCTATGACGCACCATTCCCCGACGAATCCTACAAGGCCGGTGCGAGGGTCTTCCCGCTGCTGGTACCCGTCGAGCCAACGGCGGAAGAAGCGCTGAGCAACCTGGCCGCCTGGGAGGTGCTCGCGGAATACAAGCGGCCGTTTTTGACGTTATTCGCCGATGGAGATCCGATCATGACCGGGGCCGACGAAATCTTGCGCGCGAAGATTCCAGGTACCGCCGACCAACCCCACAAGATCATCCGCAACGCCGGCCATTTCATCCAGGAAGACGCGGGCGAAGAACTCGCGGACGAACTGATCAAATGGTTGCTCTGACTGCCAACAACTTGAGGAGGTAACGATGAAGCTTTACGGAACCAAGGTCTCACGCGCGATGCGATCGATCTGGGCCGCCGAGGAAGTGGGTGTCGACTACGAGTGGATCCCGACTTCGTTTCGAGAAGAGAGCAAGGCGCCCGAGTACCTCGCGATCAATCCCAACGGCCGGATCCCCGCGCTCGTGGATGGCGATCTCGTGCTCTTCGAGTCGATGGCGATCAATCTCTATCTCGCCAAGACCTACGGCGGCAAGCTCTATCCGAGCGATCCGCACGACGAAGCACGCGTGCTTCAGTGGACGATCTGGGGCCAGACCGAGCTCGAGCCGCACTTGATTCCGATGCTGCTCCACAAGTCTTTCTTGCCCGAAGACCAGCGGGATCCCGCGATCGTCGCGAAGACAGAGGCCGACATCGAGCGACCGCTGGCTGTTCTCGACGCGCACCTCGCGGATCGGGAATACCTGCTC
>JAFDAW010000015.1 GCA_019313605.1 Deltaproteobacteria bacterium | reverse complement strand
ACGCCGACTCCTTCGCTCTCGCATCTTGAAAAACCGGACCAGGGGTTCGACGACCGAGCCCGAGGCATCGATGTGAATGAAATCGATTCCGGACGAGCGCAGACGGTGCTCGAGGTTTCGCACGCGCGCTGCCGACTCCGAGGCCATGCTGTCCCGAAACGCCGCCGAGGCCGTGTCATAAACGCGAGCGATACCAGACTCCGCATCGCGAAGCGTGACGAGGCCGACCGAGGGCAGCGAGAGCTCTCGGGGATCCGTAACGAGCACGGCGATCACATCGTGCTTCTGGTTGGCGGTGACGAGCGCGCGCTCGAACCCCTCGTCGAGAAAATCGCTGACCACGAAGCAGATGCTCCTGCGCGCACTCACCGAGAGCAGAAACTCCATCGCCTTGCCAATGTCGGTGGCTTCTCGCGGACCGCGAGGTCGTCGCCAACTCGCGAAGCGCTGGCGCCAACCACTGGGCGCCTCCGGCGCCTGCGCCTCCGGCGCTTCCGCCCCGTGCGCGAGAACCTCGCGCACCACGCGCAGCGCGTGCTTCTGGCCCTTCCGCGGCGGGATGTACTGCTCGATGCCGCCGTGAAACAGGGTCAGCCCGACCTTGTCGTCGTTGCGCGTTGCAGAAAACGCCAACAGCGCACACAACTCGGCGGTGACTTCGCGCTTGGATCGCTCCGAAGATCCAAAATCCTGCGAGGAAGACACGTCGGCCATCAGCATCAGTGTCAGCTGACGCTCCTCGACGTAGCGCTTGACGTACGGTGCACCCATCCGCGCGGTGACGTTCCAGTCGATCGTGCGGACGTCGTCACCGGGGATGTAGGGGCGCACTTCGTCGAATTCGACGCCGCGGCCCTTGAAGACCGAAACGTATTCACCGGCGAGTACGTCCGCGACCTGTCGGCCGGTTCGGACCTGAATCTCGCGAACGCGCTGAAGAATTTCGCGGGCCAGCATGATTCGCTAGGGAACGAGGATGCCCACGAGAATCCGATCGACGATGTCGTCGGAAACCTTGCCCTCGGCCTCGGCCTCGTAGGTCAAGACGATGCGGTGGCGAAGTACATCCGGAGCGATGTTCTTCACGTCGTGGGGCGTCGCGTAGGTTCTCCCCTGCAAGAAGGCGTTCGCCTTGGCGGCCTTGGTGAGGTAGATCGACGCGCGCGGGCTCGCTCCCATCTCGATCATTCCGTCGAGTTCCGCGATACCCGCCGCGGCGGGGTCGCGTGTCGCGTGGACCAGATCGATGATGTAGTTGCAGACCTTGTCGTCGATGAATACGGCGTCTACGGCCTGCCGCGCAGAGCGAATCTGGGCGGGTGTTGCGACGGCCTTTGCGACGGGCTCGCCCTGGCCGCTCGCCATCCGATCGACGATCTTGCGCTCTTCTTCCTTGGTCGGATAGCCGACCTTCACCTTCAACATGAAACGATCGATCTGCGCTTCCGGGAGCGGATAGGTGCCCTCCTGTTCGATCGGATTCTGGGTCGCCAACACGAGAAAGGGTTCTTCGAGCGAGAGCGTGGTATCTCCGATCGTGACCTGACGCTCCTGCATGGCTTCGAGGAGCGCGGCCTGAACCTTGGAGGGCGCGCGATTGATTTCATCCGCGAGGATCAGGTTCGAAAAGATGGGGCCCTTCTTGATGCTGTAGGTCGCCTCTCGCGGATTGAAGACTTCTGTCCCGATCACGTCTGCGGGAAGCATGTCCGGGGTGAATTGGATGCGGGAGAAACCCGTATCGATGGCCTGGGCGAGCGCGCGAACCGTCAGTGTCTTGGCGAGCCCCGGCACACCCTCGAGCAGGACGTGACCACCGGTGAACAGGCCGACCAGCAGGCGAGAGACCATCGCCTCCTGACCCACGAGAACCCTCGCTACTTCACTCGTGAGCTCAGCGCACAACTGCGCGTGCTCTTCCGAGCGATCTACAGAACCTTCAGACATGTTTCCTCCTCATCGATGTGCAACGGCCGCTCGATCCATCCAGGAATGCGAGCCGGCACGGGCGTCTCTGAGCCCAGGGGCCGCTGCCTTCGAAGTCCGTCGTCGCCAACCGGAGCCTCGACAGGGTGGACCCAGCGAATGCCAAGTCAATGCTAGAACGCGATCTCGTCGTCCATACCAGGCGGTGGACCCTGGGGAAGCGGCGGATCATCGCTCCGCGATGTGGCACCGCTCGTGCGCTCGATGTTCCACACATCGAGACTGTTGAAGTATTTCACCTCGCCTTTCGGGCTCTTCCATTCCCGCCCTCGCAGGCTGAACTCCACCTGCACTTCGTCCCCGACCGCGAAGTCGTCGATGCGCTCGCAGCGATCGCCACTCAGCTGAAATTGCACGAACTGCGGGTAACGGGAGTTCTCCGAAAGCTCGAGCACGAACTCGCGCTTTCGAAACCGCTCGGTCACCTGCTGCGCCTCATTGATCACGTGGAGCTTGCCGCTGATTTCGATTCCCATGGGCGAGAGCATAATGAGGGCTCCGGCCAAATTAAAGACCAGCCGGAGGGGGTAATGTTATGATGGGCCCGTGGTGACCGGATTCCTGGCCTGGACGCGGCGCTCCTTCGCGGACCCGACGTGGCGTTTTCTCATCCTCTTCGCCCTCTATCTGGCGGCTGTCGGGATCCTTCTGCCGATGGCCACCAAGACCTTCCCGGGGGTCATGCGGTTCATGGTCAAGGCGACGGCTGCGATCGAATACGCATTTCTCGCTCTATTCACCGATCAGGCGTCGCTGGCGGGTACAGTGGTGCATCTGGGGACGTTTGGCGTTCGGATCATCGGAGAATGCACAGGGCTCTTCGAAATCGCGATCTACGCGGCCTGCGTCCTCGCCTTTCCCACCAGCTGGCGCAAGAAGGGATTGGGGCTGCTTTTCGGGATCCCGGCCATCTACGCGTTCAACGTCCTGCGGATCCTCTGCCTCCTCGTCGTGGGCCGCTACGCCAATTCGAGCTTCGAATTCTTCCACCTCTATTTCTGGCAGGGCACACTGATCTTGATGATCGCATCGGTTTGGATGCTCTGGGTCTATCTGGTCGTGCGTGATGAAACCGGCAATTCTATTTCTGGTTAAATTCGTCTGCCTGACGGCGCCTTTTATCTGGCTCTGGCATGTCGGGGGCTTTAGATATTACCACGCGCTCTACAGCCCGGTCGCCGAAGCGGTCTACGGATGGCTTGGTCTCGAAGGTGTCGAGGCCACGTCGCGAATCCGATACATCAACTTGATCCCGTTCTTGACCCTGATGGTACTGACCCCTAATTTGAGCACGCGACGTCGCCTCGGCGGGACCGCAATCGGCCTGGTGATTCTCTTCGCGATGCACATCGCGGTCAATCTAACCGCGAATCCCCGGACGCAGATATTGCCTCAAATGGTTCGGCTGATGCTGGATGCCGCGCCGTTCTTTCTCTGGGTCATCATCGCGCGTGAATTCGTCCGCGATTTCATGCAACGGGGAACCGTGCGAGCCGCCGAGAAAGAACCCGCAAAGAGCGAGGACGGTTAGCGTTCTTCGACGCTGACGATCTCGAAATCTTCGATCACGGGATTGGCGAGGAGTTTCTTGCAGAGTTCGGCAAGCAACGCCTGCGCGGCCGCCGCATCGGGTGCGTCGAGTTCCACCTCGAAGAGCTTTCCCTGGCGCACGCTCTGGATTGCCTCGTAGCCGAGCGAGACGCTCGCCTTCTGGATCGCCTTGCCCTGGGGATCGAGCACATCGGGTTTCAGTGTGACGTGAACGAGTGCCTTCACGAATCGGACCCCCCGGAAGACAGCTCGTCACAGCATGCGAGTGTCCGATCGAAGATCGCATCGATGTGCCGCAGCGATTGTTCGAGGCTGAACGCGCGATCGATCTCCTCTTTGGAAAGCATTTCGGTAATCGCCGGATCGCCAAGGATGCGATCGCGGTATTCGCCGCCCTTGTCCCAGGTATCCATCGCGTGTCGCTGTACCAACGCGTAGGCGGCTTCGCGAGACAGGCCCTTCTCGGTGAGTTCGAGCAGCAGCGTCCCGCTGAAGGCGAGCCCTCGGGTCAGATCGAGGTTCGCGCGCATTTGCTCCTCGTTGACGACGAGCGTCTCCACCAGGCCGGAGAGGCGGGTCAACATGAAATCGAGGGTCGCGGTCGAATCGGGAAAGATCATGCGCTCGACAGATGAGTTGCTGATGTCGCGCTCGTGCCAGAGCGCGCAGTTTTCAAGTGCGGCCGCCGCGTAGCCGCGCATGACGCGGGCAAGACCCGTGACGTTTTCGAATCGCCAGGGATTTCGCTTGTGGGGCATCGCAGAAGAACCCTTCTGCTTGGCGCCAAACTCCTCCTCGACCTCGCGAACTTCCGTGCGGGCGAGGTGTCTGAATTCGACCGAAATCTTTTCCAGACTGCCGGCGATCAGCGCCAACACACAGATCAACGCCGCGTGCCGATCGCGCTGAACGATCTGGGTCGCCGCCGGCTCGAAACCGATCCCGAGTCGCGCACAGACATCCTCTTCGAGGTCGGGGGGCAGATGGGCGAAGGTACCGACGGCTCCCGAAATCTTGCCAACGGACGCTTCGGCGAGAGCGGTCTTCAAACGCGCGCGGTTGCGGCACATCTCCGAGTAGAAGACCAGGAGCTTGAGTCCGAAGGTCATGGGTTCCGCGTGAATGCCGTGGGTTCGACCCACGCAGGGCGTGTGACGGAACTCTTGCGCGCGGGCGCGCAGGACCTCGCAGAACCGGTCGACACCGGCCAGCAGCAAGCTTCCCGCATCGCGAATCTGCAACGCCATCCCGGTATCGATCACGTCGCTCGACGTCATGCCGAAGTGAACCCAGCGCGATTCGGGGCCGATCTTCTCGCCGACGGCCGTCAAGAAGGCGATCACGTCGTGGCGCACCTCACGTTCGATTTCATCGATTCGCGCGATGTCGAAAGACGCCTTGCTCGCGATGACTTCGACGGCTTCTCGCGGGATCAGGCCCCGTTCGCCCTGGACCTCACAAACTGCGACCTCGACCTGCAACCAACGGCGGTACTTGCCCTCGTCGGTCCAGATCTCTTTCATTTCAGGGCGGGTATATCGTTCGATCACGGCTTAACTCACCTTCAAGAAAGTGTAGAAGAGCATCGAGTAATACATCACGGGGATTGCGAGCAGGAACGAGTCGATCCGATCCAAGACGCCACCGGTACCCGGCAGTAGATGCCCGGCGTCTTTGACTTCGGCATCGCGCTTGAGGAGTGACTCGATCAGATCCCCGACGATCCCCGCCGCGGACAACAACAAAGCTAGCACGCCCACCGCGTACCAGGAGAGCGAAGCAGACAGGTCGGGCCAGAGCAGATCGAAGCCAGCCTTGCAGACGATCGCACCCAGCAACCCACCGATCACTCCGACGACCGCACCCTCGATGCTCTTGCCCGGACTGACCGCCGGCGCCAATTTGCGCCGTCCGTAGGCGCGACCACCGAAATACGCGCCGGCGTCGCACCAGACCACGACGAACAGCGTGAAGAACATCAAGAAGATGCCGCAATCGGGCGAAATCCCGACCGACGCTGCCGTCGCTTCGCCGTAGCGAGAGCTGGTGGCCCCATAGAAGTCGCGCAGCGAAATCGCGTGGCTCAACAGCCAGCCGACATAGAACACACCGAAGAACGTGCCCGAAACGCTCGCCAGCGCCTCCGTAATCGCCGCCTTGCCGAGCTGCGCAACCAGGACGACCAGGAGCGTGGCGGTCATCAGCAGATTCGCCTGGTAGTCGGTCCCCAGGTGCTGGACGAGACAGAGAGCCGCTCCAGCCGACAGGCCAAAGCCGAACTGCGGATGCGCGCCTTTGCCCTCGATCAATCTGTAGAACTCGCGCTGGCCGAGGAGAACCAGCACCGTGATCGCACCCAACAGCCACAGACCGCCCTCGATCACCACGAAGCAGGCGATCGGAACCAAGATGGCCGCTGTCACGAGTCGACCGGGCAGGTCGCTGTTGGACTGGCGTGTTTTGCGCACGGTTTCCGTGGCCGGCTGGGGGCGAACCGGCTGTGCGGATTGCGTCGGGTCGCTCACGATTCGGATCCGTTCGCGTCGCGGCCGCTATGACCGAAGCCACCCTCGCCGCGATCCGTCGATTCGAGCTCGTCGCACTCGGAAAATTCGGCCACTGTAACGGGAGCGATCACGAGCTGCGCGATCCGATCGCCCCGACGCACCGAGTAGGACTTCTCGCCCGCGTTCAGCAAGATTACCCGCAATTCACCGCGATAGTCCGAGTCGATGGTACCCGGGGCGTTCGGCAGCAGGATGCCGTGCGAGAGCGCCAGGCCGCTGCGCGGCCGGATCTGCCCCTCGTAACCCGGTGGGATCGCGATCTGGTAGCCGGTCGGGATCAGCGCACGGTCGCCGGGCGCCAACACCAGATCCTGTTGGATGGCCGCACACAGATCGTATCCCGCGGAACCCGAGGTCGCGCGCGCCGGCAAGGGGAGTCCCTCGGCGGCGGGCAACCTCGCGATCTCGATTCGAACCGGGGTAGAACCGGCGCCCATTGGCGCCTCCTACTCTTCTGCCGCCGCGTCCGCCAACGCCTCCTTGCGCGAAAGGCGAATCCGTCCGGTGGGATCGATGTCGATGCACTTCGCGAGGACTTCGTCGCCCTCGGCCAGCACGTCGGTGACCTTATCAACCCGACCATCAGCGAGGTGGCTGATGTGAATCAGGCCATCGGTTCCGGGGAAGATCTCGACGAAGGCACCGAAATCCGTGATGCGCTTGACCTTGCCCAGATAGACCCGATCGAGCTCCGCCTCCTGGGTCAGCTCCTCGACCATCGAACGCGCTTGTTCGAGCGCATCCGCATCCGGCGAGAAGATCGTCACGACACCGTTGTCGTCGATGTCGACCTTCGTACCCGTGGTCTCCTGGATGGCGCGGATCACCTTGCCGCCTGGCCCGATGATGTCGCGAATCCGGTCGGGCTTGACCGTGATCGTGCTGACTCTCGGCGCGTAGCGCGAGAGCTCGTCGCGAGAAACAAAGGAGGGAAGCTCGGCCGCAGTCTCTTGCTCCATGCAATCGAGAATGTGCAAACGACCCTCGCGCGCCTGCGCGAGCGCGCGCTTCATCACATCCCAATCGACGCTCTCGATCTTGATGTCCATTTGCAGAGCCGTGATCCCCTCGGCGGTACCCGCGACCTTGAAGTCCATGTCGCCGAGGTGATCCTCGTCTCCGAGGATGTCCGAAAGGATCGCCACCCGACTGCCGTCCGTGATCAGCCCCATCGCGATTCCCGCGACGGGTGCCTTGATCGGAACGCCGGCATCCATCAACGAAAGCGTACCGCCACAGATCGCGGCCATCGACGAAGAGCCGTTCGACTCGAGGGTCTCCGACACGATCCGAATCGTGTAGGGGAAATCCTCCGCACTCGGCAAAACGGATTTGATGGCGCGCTCCGCGAGATTGCCGTGCCCCACCTCTCGACGGCCCGGTCCCCGATTGGGGCGCGGTTCGCCGGTCGAGTAGCCGGGAAAGTTGTAGTGGAGATAGAAGGGCTTCGTATAGCGCTCGGTGAGCGAATCGATCGTCTGTGCGTCGAAACGGCCACCGAGAGTCGTGGTCACGAGCGCCTGGGTCTCGCCGCGCGTGAACAGCGCCACGCCGTGCGGACGCGGCACGACCCGCAGCTCACAGGCGATCTGGCGGATATCCGAAGTCCCCCGCCCGTCGATTCGCTCTCCGGTTTCGAGAACTCGATTGCGGACGGCCTCGGCTCGGAGATCGTGAAGGATCTCCTTGACGTCACCTCCGAGTTGGCGCTCTGCATCGCGCCGCGTATCGACCGCCTCGAGGCTATCGAAGGCGACCTTCTCGCTTCTAAACGCGCTCGCGTAGCCGTCGCGAACCTCTCTTTCGACTTCCTTGATCGCGTCGGTGCGCTCCTTCTTGTCCTTGATCTGCGTGGCCGCTTCGAGGCGGGAGCCCACCTTGGTCCGGATCTCCTGCTCGAGCGCACTGCGATCCCGCGCCGCCGGCGACTCGATCTTCGGCTTGCCGATCACGCGTTGCAGCTCGTTTTGAATTTCGATCACCCGGATCACTTCGCGGTGGGCGTACTGCAGTGCCCCGAGGACATCATCCTCATTGGCCGCGTCGGCGCCGCCTTCGACCATCACGAGCGCATCGCGACTACCGCCGACCACGAAATCCATGTCGGACTCTACGATCTGCTCAGTCGTCGGGTTGGTGACGAACTCTCCATCGACTCGACCGACGCGAACCGCGGCGATCGGCCCGAGGAAGGGAATTTCCGAAATGGTCAGAGCAGCCGACGCGCCGATGAATGCGGCGATGTCCGGCGCGTTCTGACCGTCCGCCGACAAAACGGTCGCCATGACCATCGTGTCGTCGTTGTAACCGTCGGCGAAGAGCGGTCGAATGGCCCGGTCGATGAATCGACAGACCAACACCTCGCGGTCCGACAAACGCGCCTCGCGCTTGAAGAAGCCACCGGGAATCTTGCCCGCCGCGGAAGTCTTCTCGACGAAGTCGACCGTCAGCGGAAAGAAGTCAATGCCCTGGCGGGGCTTGCCGTGCACCACGGTGACCAACACGACGGTTTCGCCGTAGGTGACCAGGCACGCGCCAGCAGCTTGCTTGGCGAGACGTCCCGTCTCGATCGTCAGGGTCCGGCCACCGAGTTCCATCGTGACCGTCTCAGGTTTGAACCAATAATTTGCCATTTTTTACACGTCTCCGTCTCGGCTCAATCCATGTTTGTTGAGCCGGGGTTTGCAGAGCAGCGCAGGAGGATGAGACGTGAGATGCGATGGAATGCGGAATCTGTGATGCGCAAAGTCCGTGGGGCTTCACGTATGACGGATTTCCGCACTCCGTACGCAGCGCACGTCAGCGCGCCGCTCAGTTTGGGTTGGTACCGATGAACGTACCGCATCGGTGGGCGGCTGGAGTTTAGCGGCGCAGACCCAGGCTCTTGATCAGCTCCTGGTAGCGGTCGGGGCCGTTTCTCCTCAGGTAATCGAGCATTCGCCGGCGCTGGCTCACCAGTTTGAGCAATCCGCGGCGTGAGTGGTGGTCCTTTTTGTGTGTCTTGAAGTGCTCGGAGAGCCCGTTGATCCGCTCCGTGAGGAGCGCGACCTGAACCTCGGGCGTGCCCGTGTCCGTGCCGTGGGCCTGATGGGCCGTAACCGTGCTGGCCTTTAACGCTTTGGAAATCAACCGTTTGCTCTCCTGAAAAATCGTATAGATGAACCACTGAGCCGAACCGGCCCAAGAGCCTTCGGCGCCGTAGTGTACAGGGTCAATCTGGCGGGGCAACCGACTGGAGAACCCGGAGGGGCTTGAGGCGGCGACCGGGCAGCACCTCCATCACCGCGAGGAGCTCTCCGCTGGGCTCTAGCGCCGCGACACGCGCCCCGGCGACCAGCCGCGCGGGGGCACCCACCTCGCATCCGTGCTTGACCCGACGGCTTTCCTCCGGCCCCAGCTGGACGACCTCGAGGCCCAGGGCATCGACTGCGGGGATCAGGTACTGCTCGATCTTGCCAGCCTCGGCTGCGTCGGCCAGCTGATCCGGAGTCATCGCCGCGTCGATCACAAACGGCCCGCTGCGGAGCCGGCGGAGATTCTGCAGATGAGCACCACAGCCCAGCTGCCTGCCGAGATCATCGGCCAGGGTCCGCACGTAGGTACCCGGCGAACAGTCGACCTCCACCTCCGCGATCGGCGCCCGGTAGGAAATCAACTCGACCCGATCGATGCGCACCTTCTTGGGGGTGCGCTCGACTTGCTTTCCCGCACGCGCGAGTTTGTGCAGCGGCACTCCCGATTGCTTGACCGCGCTGTACATCGGCGGCACCTGCTCGATTTCTCCGTGGAAGCTGACCAGCGCGCGCTCGATCGCGTCTTCTTCGGGAAGCGCCCCCTCATGCCTGCGAAGCACCTGACCCTCTGCGTCCAGAGTATCGGTCTCGACCCCGAGTTCGATCGAACCAACGTAGGATTTGCGGTTGTCCGTCATGTACGGGACGAGCTTCGTCGCCGCCCGAATCGCGAGTGGCAAAGCACCGGTGGCTAGCGGATCGAGTGTTCCCAGGTGTCCGACACGCCGGGTTCCGAGCCAGCGCCGGGCGGCATCGACCACGTCGTGCGACGTCCAGCCAGACGGCTTATCGACGAGCAGAAAGCCCGCGGGACCGGGCTTTTCGAGCGCGCGTCTACTCTTCTTCGTCATCGGCCAGTGATCTCAACAGTGAAAGCGTTTGATCTCCGAGAACCAGCGACGGGTCGTAGCGAAAATGCAGCGCGGGCACGCGTCGGAGAGGCAACGAATGGGCCAGGTGCCGACGCACGAAGGATGCGGCGCTTTCGAGCGCATCCTGCGTATTCTCGACGGAATCTGCGTCTCGAATGTCGAGTGCGCTCCAGAAGACCAGCGCGTTGCTCAAATCCGGAGCGACGTCCACGCGGGTCAGCGTGACGAGCCGGGTGCGGGGATCGGTCGCGTCTTCGCGCAAGACCCGGGCGATCTCCGAGCGGAGCTGCTCCGCAATTCTCTCGGTTCGACGTGACACCGTTCATTCCTCAGTCTCGACCGATTCGTCTTCGTCGGTCCAGGGGGCGCTCTCGTAGGGGAGATCCAACATCTCGATGTCCACCGCGACAATCTCTGCGAGGTGCAGCCCCTCGATGAACGCGACCGCGCTTTCGATCTGCGATCGGACGTACTGCCGATCCGAACCGGCACCGCAGATTCCGATTTCAGCGCGCTGCCAGGTCTCCTGGCCGCCGACTTCCGCGATCGAGAGGTTGTAACGATTGCGAGCGCGCTGAGCGATCGAGCGCACCACACCCCGCCTTTGCTTCAACGAATGCGATCCGTGGATCCGGATCTCGACGATGGCAGCCCCGACGATCATTCGAGCGTCGCGGGCTTCTCCTCGAGGGTGAATGTTTCGATCACGTCACCGACCTTGATGTCGTTGTAACCTTCGATCCCGATGCCACATTCGAAGCCCGAGTTGACCTCGCGTGCGTCATCCTTGAAGCGCCGGAGGGAACCGATCTTCCCTTCGTAGATCTGAACACCGTCGCGAATCAGGCGACAGGTGGCACCGCGCCGGATCGCACCGTCCGCGACCATGGATCCGGCGATCTTCCCGACCTTCGGCACGGTGAAGAGTTCGCGGACCTCGGCGCGCCCGCCCAACTTCTCGGTAACAGTGGGAGGAAGCAGCCCGGCCATGGCTTGCTTCACTTCGTCGATGATCTCGTAGATGACCTTGTAGACCCGAATGTCGACGCCGTGTTCTTCCGCGGCTTTTCGCCCGGGGGGGTCGGGGCGCACATGGAAGCCGATAATGATCGCGCTGCTCGCCTTGGAGAGCATCACGTCGTCCTTCGTGATCGCTCCGACACCGGAAAGTATCACATTGACCTTGACGGAATCCGTAGACAGCTTGAGCAGTGCGTCTCGCAACGCCTCCACCGAACCGTGGACGTCGCCCTTGATGACGACGGGGAGTTCTTTGATGCCACCCCCCTCCATCCGCTCGAAAAATTCGTCGAGCGTGAAGCTCGGCTTCGGAGCATCGGGGCGCCGGCGCTGGTCGTTGATCCGGTTCTCGATGATCTCCTTGGCGGCCCGCTCGCTCTCGACGACGTTGAGGGGCTGACCCGCCTCGGGCACACCCGACAGACCGATCACTCGAACGGGCGTTGACGGCCCGGCCGACTTGATCCGTTTTCCGTGTTCGTCTTCGAGCGCCCGCACCCGGCCCGTACAGGTGCCAACCACGAAGCTCTCGCCGGCCTTCAGTGTTCCCTGCTGGACGAGAACGGTCGCGACGGGACCGCGTCCCGTGTCGAGCTGCGATTCCAGCACGATGCCCACCGCGCGCCGCTTCGCGTCCGCTTCGAGTTCGAGGACTTCGGCCTGCAGGTTCACCATCTCCAGCAGCTTATCGAGGCCCGTCTTCTGCTTTGCAGAAACGTCGACACAAATGGTGTCGCCGCCAAATTCTTCGGGAACGAGGCCGTGCTCCATCAAACGCTGACGCGCCGCTTGCGGATTAGCGCCCGGCAGATCGCACTTGTTGACAGCAACGACGATCGACACGCCCGCCGCTTTCGAGTGCTCAATCGCCTCGACGGTTTGGGGCATGATCCCTTCGGTAGCGGCGATCACGATGATCACGATATCCGTGACCTGAGCACCGCGCGCGCGCATATCGGTAAAGGCCGCGTGGCCCGGCGTGTCGATAAAGGTGAGCTTCTTTTTCCCTATTTCGACCTGATACGCACCGATGTGCTGGGTGATCCCGCCGGCCTCCCCATCGACGACATTCGTCTCGCGCAGTGCGTCGAGTAGCGTGGTCTTGCCGTGATCGACGTGGCCCATCACCGTGACCACCGGGGGGCGCGCCTGCGTACTGCCCGCGGCTTCCGACGAGTCCTCGAGATACTGCTCCTCGCGGAAGCCCACATCTTCGACTTCGTAATTGAATTCGGCGGAGACAGCCTTTGCGGTTTCGAGATCGATCTCCTGGTTGATCGAGACCATCGTTCCGAGGGCCATGAGCTTCCGCTGGACTTCGGGAGCCTTGACGCCCAGCCCCCGCGCCAGCTCACCCACCGACACGCTCTTCTCGATGCGAACGACCCGGGTGGATTCCTTGGGCGCCGCATTCGCAGGCTTCTTGGGCGCCAACGCGTCGCGCCGCTTGCGGCGAGGAGAAGACGCGGTCCGCGGGTCGATTTGAATCTGTCGCCGCACCCGCGTATGTCCGACGGCCTGACGGGCGAGTTGTTCCTGCTCCTTGAGGTTGACCACCTCGCGCACGAGCTTTCGCTGCTTAGCGGTCTTCGCGTCCGGCGCCTCGGCCGGCGGGCGCTCTTTCTCCCGCGCCACCGGGCTCGGTGTAGCGGCAGCCGCTGCGCGGGCTACGGGACTGGCTTCGGCCGCGATCGGCTCGGGAGTCGGCAAATCGGTCGCGGGCTCTGCGGGCTGCTCATCGACAGCGGGCTCAGCAGGTGCGTCCTCGGCGACCGCCGGCTCGGGTTCCACGACGGGCGGCGCCACCTCCTCGGGCTCCGGCTCGGGCGGCGGTTCCGGTTCGGCGCGCTTGCGGCGCCGGATGATCGCACCCCCCTTCGCCTCGACCCGAGACTCTGTGACGAGTCTCTTGGGCTTCTGGGTGCCGAGCTTCTTGCGAAGGAGATCTGCCTCCTCTTCGCTGACCGTCGCCATTGCGCTCTTGAGCGCAACGCCGAAAGATTCGGCTTTTTCGACGAACTCGGACTTCTCGAGCCCCAGTTCCTCAGCCAATTTGTACGCCCTGATCTTCGCCATCCGTTCCTTACCGGATCCTTCGACGACCCTGTCGGCCGAAGCGGATCCGCTCATCTAATCTCAGGTGGTCGAACTCACTGTCGCGTCGACTTCCTCTGCGGCGGCAGACTCTGACGCAACATCCGCGTCGGCCGATTCCGCACCGTCGGCGCTCTCCGTCTCCGCGCCCTCGGCTTCAGCACCCTCGTTGGCCGCGGCTTCCTCAGCTGCGGCCGCCGCAGCAGCAGCGGCCTCTTCGGCCGCCCGGATTGCCTCCAAGCGCTCTTCTTCCACGCGCGCGACCTCTTCTTCGATTTTGCGCACCGCTAGTTCCGCGGCGCGCTCCCGAATCGCGACGCCGCCCGCCTCATCGATCCCCGGCAGCGACGTCAGCAGTTCCGGATCGCAGCTGCTGAGGTCTTCGAGGGAGGTGATCCCCTGCTGGAGCAACAACTCCGCCTCGGGATCGCCACAACCCTCGACGACCGATACCGCCTCGGACAACCACTGCGCGAGTTCTCGCATCTTCGATTCGCTCTTGATGTCGATCCGCCAACCGGTGAGCTGAACCGCGAGACGCACGTTCTGGCCCTTCCGGCCAATCGCGAGCGAGAGCTGATCATCCGGAACGATCACATCCATCGAGCGTTCCGCATCGTCGATGATCACCTTCGAAACCTGGGCGGGCGAAAGCGCCGAACAGACGTAACGCGCCGGGTCGGGGCTCCACGGAACGATGTCGATCCGCTCGCCGCGAAGTTCCTGGACCACGGACTGAACGCGACTGCCCTTCATCCCCACGCAGGCGCCGACGGGATCGACGTCGCTGTCCCGGGATACGACGGCGATCTTCGAGCGACCGCCGGGCTCTCGGGCAGAGGACTCGATCTGGACGATCCCCTCGTACATCTCTGGGACTTCCTGCTCGAAGAGTTTCGTCAGCATCTCGATGCAGGTTCGGGACAGGATGATCTGCGATCCCTTCGCCGCCTTGTTGACATCGATCACATAGGCGCGCAGCCGGTCATTGGGCCGGTAGTTCTCGCGCGGCACCTGCTCCTTGAGGGGCAACACCGCTTCGGTTCGGCCCAGGTCGACGATGATCGAGCCCTTTTCGAACCGACGGACGATCCCGTTGACGACCTCGCCCTTGCGATCCTTGTATTCCTCGTAGACGTTCTCGCGCTCGGCTTCCCGAATGCGCTGAATGATCACCTGCTTCGCGGTCTGCGCGAGAATCCGCCCGAAGCCGGTCGTATCCATCTTGACGCCGATCTCGTCACCGACCTCGGCCTGGGGGTCGAATTCGCGAGCAGCGGCGAGATCGATCTGCATGTGTTCGTCGGTCACGGTTTCGACGACTTCGCGGAACTCGAAGAGTTCGACCTCTCCCAACTCATCGTTGTACTTGGCGTCGATCTCGATCTCTTGACCGTGTTCACGCCGGGCGGCCTGCTTCATCGCCTCTTCCAGCGCGCCGATGATCTCGTCGGCATTGATCCCCTTGTCTCTGGCGATCTGATCGATCTCTCGCTTCAGGCCGAGCCCTTCTGCCATTCTTCAACCCCTTGGTCGCCGGTTTCAGCCGGCCTGCCCGACGAAGTCGGTGCGACTGAACTGGTAAACCGTCTTTGCCTTCGACACTTCCGCGAAGGAGATCTCCACCTCGTTTCCGTCCACTTCGATCGCGGCAACATTTTCTTCGAATCGAACCAGGACGCCGCGAAAGCGCCGTCGCCCCAAAATCGGCTGCCGGGTCTCGATCTGCACTTCGCTCCCGCATGCGGACGCAAAATCCTTTTCCCGCGTGAGAGGGCGATTGAGTCCGGGCGAAGACACCTCCAGTCGATACTCGGCCTTGATCGTATCCGCGACGTCGAGTTGAGAGCCGAGCTCTCGAGAAATCGCCGCGCAACCGGCCACGGGCACCCGACCGTCGCCGTCGGGCGTATCGATCGTGACCCTCAGCGCCCACGGCTTGCCGCCGCGCGCCAACTGCGCATCCACGAGTTCGAAGCCCGCCTCATCGACGATCGGTTCGATCAACGCTCGCAAATCCTCCGGGATATCCCGATACACACTCACCGTTTCCACAAACAAAAAAAGCGGACTTACAGCCCACTTTCGACGACACACCTACTCGACGACGTACCTGCCCGGGGCGTCAAACAGCCGATCGCTCGGCTTCCCGCACCCCACCTGCCGAGCGGAGCCCAGGCTATCTTCGGACAGCGCTCGGATGGGAGCAACACGGCCTACCGCTGCTCGCGTAAGCCCGCGTAACGTAACCAAATACTACAATAGGGGCAATTGGCCCTTTAGCGACTGGGGAACTCCAGTTCACCCACCAGATCCCGGATTCGCGGGATCCCATGGCGCTTCGCGTATTCGACGAGCCCATCCGCCACGTCCGCCGCAATCGAGGGCTGCAGGTAGTTGCTGGTGCCCACCTGGACCGCCGTCGCGCCGCAGAGCAGGAATTTCACCGCATCGGCGGCGGATATGATCCCACCAATTCCGCAGATCGGAATCGACACGGCTTGGGAGGCCTGCCACACCATCCGCAATGCGATCGGCCGGATCGCCGGGCCGGAGAGGCCCCCGAGTCCGTTCGCGAGCAATGGCCTGCGCGTCTCCGGGTCCACCTCGAGGGCCTGCACGGCGTTGATCAACGAGATCCCGCTGGCCCCCTCCCCCTCGCAAACCCGGGCCATCTCAGCGATGTGGGTCACGTTGGGTGAGAGCTTCACCAGCAGCGGCAGGCTCGTCGCCTGGCGCGTGGCCCGCACGAGTTGGCCGAGGACGGCCGGGTCCTGGCCAAATTCGATTCCCCCGCTTTTCACGTGCGGACACGACGCGTTGATCTCGAGGCCGGCAATTCGCGGAACTCCCGTGAGCCTCTTACACACCTCGGCGTAACGGTCGATGTCGGTCTCGAACGCGCTGGCGATGACCGTGACACCTTCTGGGATCGCGGGAAGCTTTTCGCCGATGAACGCCTCGACTCCGACGTTTTCCAGGCTGATGGCGTTGAGCATCCCCGACGGTGCCTCTGCGATGCGCGGCGGTGGATTCCCGACTCTCGGCTCGAGCGTAAGGCTCTTCGCCACGAAGCCTCCGATCCGGCGCAGGTCGAGGAAGGGGGCAAATTCGGTTCCGTACCCGAACGTCCCGGAAGCGGTCAGAACGGGGTTTCGCAGCGAAATCCCGCCCAGGTCCACCGTCGTGTCGACAGCCTGCGATTCCTTCACGGAAGCCGCTCCCAGTCGATCAACGCGGCGTCGAACGCCGGGCCATCTCGACACACAAGCGCGTACCCTCCTTCGCGCAGAGGGGCCGCACAGCCGAGGCAAACACCGAACCCACAGGCCATTGCGTTCTCGAGTGCCGCAATGCAGGGCGCTTCGTTTTCGGATGCGATTTCCGCGCAGCGCCGCATCATCGCCGTCGGGCCACAGACATAGACGCGGCGTCCCGAGCCCGGTGTCGGAGCTTCGAGCGCGGTTTCGAGCAGGTCGGTGACGAGCCCTCGCACCCCGGCGCTGCCATCTTCGGTCGCCACCTGAAGCGGGATTTTTAAAGCCTCGAAGTCTTCGAGCGCCATCAGGTCGCTCGCCGTCCGCGCGCCGAACAAAATCTCGACGGGGTGCGCACCGGCCAATCGAGCCGCCAGCTCGTAGACCGAAGCGATCCCGGTCCCACCCGCGACGATGATCACGCGCTCGCCCGATCGCGGCGGGGGAAACGCCTTTCCCAGCGGCCCCACGATTGCCACGCGCAGCGCCGTGCCTCGCCCCGCGATTTTGTAGAGGATCTCGACATCGAACCCTTCCGCGCCGGCCTCGGCCCGGTAGACGGCCATCGGTCGCGGCAGCAGCGGGTCGGTCCGGCGCACGGCCTGCTGGGCTCCGGCCGACAGCATCGCGAATTGGCCCGGCCGAAAGCCCGGCCAGCTCGGCACCCGCAGGACCAGGCGCCAACTCGAGGGGCCCTCACTGACATTCCGAAGGACTTCGGCCTCGGCTCGAATCGGGACAGCTCCCTCGCTGCTGACTTCCCAGATCGCTTCAGCCATCGACCTCACTCGCTCCAAATCGCGCCTGAGGGCGCGACGCTCGGTCCCCACCGCCGCCCAACGCGTAGCCTGGGCGCCCGAAAACGGACTCGGGCCCGTTTCGCATTTGCCCGGAGCTGCGTCGAGGGTCTCTAAGGTATCGAAAAATCTAATAAAATTAGAGATGGGCCGCAAGCGTTTTTCATCAAGATCGCAGACCCGACGGTCGATGAAAGCGGGGAATCTTACCCGCGGATGTTCTAGGAGAACTTTTGACGCCCCTGCTCGATCGCCAGCGTGAGCGGTTTCTCGCCGATCCGAACGACGCGCAGGCCTTCCAGTCGCTGGAGGAAGAGCTGTTCCTCGCGGGTGACTGGGCGGGCGTCATCGAGGTCTACGAGCGCCGCCTCAGCGCCGACAACGTCGTCGACCAACCGCGCGAACAGGCTGCGATCCACTGCCGGATCGGACAGGTCCACCACGAGCGCCTCGGCGACCCCGAAAGCGCGATCGCCTGCTATCGCGAGGCGCTGCAGCTCGACTCGCAATACCGTCCAGCACTGACGCGGCTGCGAAAACTGCACGCGGGCC
Source organism: Deltaproteobacteria bacterium (assembly GCA_019313605.1). GTDB lineage: Bacteria > Myxococcota_A > UBA9160 > UBA9160 > SMWR01 > JACZVU01. The sequence continues at coordinate 14,645 of JAFDAW010000015.1, read as the reverse complement.
AGCATCAGTGGGACGTCGCGGTCCAGATCGGCGAGGTCGAGGCGGGGCTGACGATGCGCCCCGATGAGCGGGCCACCCTGTTGGCCGAGATGGGTACGATCTGGATGGAACAACTCGGCGATCGCGGCCAGGCGGTCACGCTGTTCAAGCGGGCACTCGACGAACACCCCACCCAGATCGACGCACTCGAGGGAACGGCTCGGGTATTCGCAGCGGCCGGCCAGATGGCCCGCGCGGCGGACGCATGGGATCGGGTCATCGAGTTGCTTCGCGGACCCGCCCGCGCCATCGCACTGGTGGCCCGCGCGCGCCTCGCCGAAGACTCGTTGAAAGACGTCGCTCTCGCAGCCGAACTCTACCGGCGCGCACTGACGGACGATCCCAACAATCTCGCGGCGCTCGAAGCGGTCGCCGACCAGGCCGAGGCCGATGAGAACTGGACCCTGCTGGTGGATCTGCAGGAGCGCCGGTTCGAATTGACGCCAGAAGCCGAGGGCAAGGCTCGCATCGCGATGGAGACGGGTGAAATCCACTGGAAGCGCTCGTCCAATCCGAGTGCCGCACAGCTGTGGCTCGACCGGGCGACGTCACTCGACCCCAACAACCGCAAGATCGTCGCGGCTCTCGCGGATCTCGCGCGGGACAACGGCGATGACGAGGCTCTCATCCAACACCTCGAACGAATCGCGGATATGAGTCGCGGGCCGACGCCCGTCTCGGTGTTACTCGAACTCTCGACCCTCTACTCAGACCTCGGCGATTCGGACCGCGCCTATCAAAATCTCGCGCTCGCGTTCGAGTTCGACCCCGACAATGATCTCGTTGGAGAAGCGTTCAGCGAAATCCTCACCCGGCTCGGCCGGGACGAAGAACTCGTGGAAGTTCTCGAACAGCGCGCATCGACACCGAGCATGGACGAGGCGTCCCGTGCGATGGTGCTCTCCGATCTGGGCTCTCTTTGGGAGGGGCATCTCGACGATGTCGATGCCGCCTGCAGCGCCTACCGACGCGCATTCGAAGCGGATCCCGCGGCTCCCGGCGTGGCATCGGCGCTGGAGCGCCTGTTTCGCAAGACCGAGGACTGGGCCTCCCTGCGATCGTTTCTCGAGCACGCGGGAGGCCACGCGCTACCCGACGAGCGAACCCGCTACCTCTGCTCTCTCGCTCTCCTGCTGAACGAACACTTCGATGCGCCGGAACAGGCCACGCAGGTGTTGGAATCGGTGCTCGCCATGGAGCCGGATTCCGTAACCGCCCTACGCGGCCTGCAACATCTGGCAACCTCAACCGGTGACGAAGATACGGTGATCCGCGCCTACGAGGCGGAAGCCGCGATCGCGCTCAACGAAGAGCGCGTCGCGTTTCTCGTGGGCGAGCTGGTGCCCCGGCTGGAAGCGCGCGGTGAGCCCGAAGCGGCACTGCGCTGGGTTGACCGGTGGGTGGAAGTCAGTCCGGGCGATCGCCAGGCTTTCGCGACTTCAGCGCGTCTGCGCGAGCAACTCGGACAGGACGCTCCGCTCGTCGCGGATCTCGAACGCCTCGCCGAACTCGTGCCCGCCGAAGAGAAGGCCGAGGTTCATCGACGGCTCGGCGGCTTGCACGCCGACAACGGGCGACCCGATGAGTCCATCGCCGCCTATCAGGTCGCGGTCGAGTCGGAACCCGACGACGAACACACGCTCGAAGCGCTCTCGGCCGAACTCTGGAACGCGGGGCGCCTGGAGGAACTCGCGGTCGCGCAGCGTCGCCTCGCGGACCTGCTTCCCGGGCCGCAGCGCTGCGCGAAGCTCGATGAACTCTCGTCCCTGCTCGCCGATCGCCTGGGGGATCTGCGCGGCGCGATCGAGGTGCTGCGCAAACTCACAGGCGAGCCCGATGCCCCGCGCGATGTCCACGCGCGCCTCGAGATCTTGCTCGAGCGCGCGGGGATGTTTGAGGCGCTCGCGAGCCACCTGGAAGAGCGCGTCGCGGGGCTCGACCCCTACGCGCCGGACGCCCGGGTCCTTCAGCTTCGACGAGCGGACGTTCTGCTCGAAAACCTCGACCGCTTTTCAGAAGCCGCAAGCGCCTACCGGTCGGTCTACGACGTCGATCCCGACTCCGAGCCCGCCCGCGTCGGGCTCGAACAGGCCCTCCGGGCTGCGGGAGATCCGGCTGGCCTCGCCCAGTTTCTCGGCGAACAGATGGAATCCACTTCGGACACCTCCATCCGCGATCGCTGCGGTTTCGAACGCGCGGTGCTGCTCGAAGAGAGCCTCGATCGCGCCGAGGAAGCCATCGAAGTCTATCGACACCTGGGAGAGTCGGGGATCGACCCGACGTTCCGCCGCAAAGCTTCGGATCGCCTCACCATCCTGCTCGAGCGGACGGAAGACTGGGATGGTTTGCGCACGCACCTCGAAGCATCACTCGCGGAAGAGCCCACCGAAGCAGACCTCGCAACCGTCGAACGACTCGGAAAGCTCTACCGCGACCGGCTGCGAAACGCACCGCGCGCGATCGACCACCTCGAGGTTGCGACGACGATCGCACCCGAGCGAGCAGACCTCTGGCAGATGCTCGCGGAGCTGTACCTCGAAGAGGAGCGGTTCGAAGACATCGTTTCGGCACTGGAGGCGGAGATCGCGACGGGACCGGGACCCGACCGCGAACTCGCGCTTCGCGGGCGCGCCGCCCAGCTGTGCGTCGATCCGCTCGACGAACGCGACCGCGCGATGGAACACTACGAACGCGTTCTCGAGCTGGACTCGACTCACTCGAGGGCGGCCGACTTTCTCATCGATCACTACAAACACCGGGGCAATATCGACGGGGTCGTTCGCCTGCTCGTCGCTCGCCTGGAAGCCCTCGAGCAGAGTTCCGAGCGCGATTCCGAAGAATCGTCGTTGCGCATCTCTCTGCGGCTGCAGATTTCGGGATTGCGGGCGAGCCAGCTCAACGACGTCGAGGGAGCGATCGACGCACTGGTACCCGCGCTGGCCGAAATCGGCCCGCATCCGATCATCGCCGAGCCCCTCGCAGATCTCTACCAGCGAGCAGGCAGAAATCAGGACCTGATCGAGCTTTGCCGCAGTGCCGCCAACGCGTGTAGCGATTCCTCTGAGCGAGCAGCCTGGTACGTACGGCTCGGAGCGGCACTGTGCGAAATCGATCAGGACGAGGAAGCCGCGGTCGCCTATCGGGATGCACTCACGGATCGCCCGGACGACTGCGACGCGCAGGCGGCCCTCCGCGAGATCTACCGGCGACTCGGAGAAAACGAGCCTCTGGTCAGGCTCCTCGAAGTCGAGCTTTCGCATCTCGCGGGCCGCGACGAAATCCCCGTTCGCGTCGAACTCGCGCAACTACTAGGCGAAATGCACGAGCGTCGACACGAGGCCCTCGCGCATCTTCAGCGCATCCTGCAGATCGACCCCGAGCAGGCCGACTCACTCGACAAGGCACTCGAGATCGCCGAGGCCCTGCAACAAGAGTCCGCAGACATTGCGAGCGGCGAAGTCCTATTCGATCTGTTGAACACACAGCTCTCGAGGACGCAGTCTGCGACCGCGCGCGCGGGTCAGCTCGTGCGACGCGCGCGACTGCTCGGCAACAGCCTCGATCGACCGGACGAAGCGATCGCCGACCTTCGCGAAGCATTGATGCTGGAACCCGATCAACCCGGCGCGCTCGACCAACTTCGCGCGCTGCTCACCGCTCGAGCGCAATGGGAAGCCGTACTGGATTGCGTATTTCGACAGGCCAGCGCGACAGAGGGGCCTCGACGTGGAGGGCTCTACGACGAAGCGGTCGCAATCGCCTGGGAGCACCTCGGACCCGACGCAACCCTTCCCTGGCTGGAGCGTTTGCGCGCCGAGCGCCCGAACGATCACGCGGTCGTCGAACGAATTGCCGACGTCCATCGCCTCGCAGGTCGACACGAGGCAACTCTTCACGCCCTGCAATCGCAGATCTCCCTGACCAACGAACCGGAGCGACTGTGCAGGTTGCATCTGGAGCGCGCGCGCATCTTCGAAAAAAAGCTGGAACTCGATGGTCGCGCGGCTTGTGCACTCGAAGACGCGAGGCGCATCTCTCCCGCGGATCCCGAGATCCTGAGCAGCCTCAGCACTCTGTACGAGAAGCTCGGCCGGCGGCGAGAGCACGCCGAAGTGCTGGAACGCTGCGCTGCGAATGCGACAGGTGATGAGCGAATCGCATTGCTGCAGCAACTCGCCGGCATTTACGGAGATTCGCTCGCCGAGCCGAAGCGCGCTGCGGCGCGCCTGCTGACGGCGATCACCGAATCGGCAGAGGGCACACCGAAGCACGGTGAACTCCTGCGCGATCTCGGAGCGGCACTCCGCAACTCGCACGATCCAAGTTCCTGGGCGAGTTGCGCGGAAGAGGAATTGAAAGCCCTCGACCCCGAGGCGCCCGTATTCGACGACCGCCGGCTCGAACTACACCGGGAATTGGCCCGCGTCTACGAGCGGGAACTCGGGCGCCCGGATGCCGCTCTCCACCACTTCCGCGCATTGGCGGACAGCGGAGACCATCAACACCTGCAAGGCGAATCGACGAAGGCGAAAGACAACGCACTGCTGCGCCTCCTCGAGATTCAAGGCAACTGGATCGAACTCGAATTGCGGCTCACAGCGCACCTGAAACGCGAACCGAACGACCCGGAAGGCTGGCTCAGACTCGGCCGCCTGCGTGCCGAGCGACTGCACCTGCCCGCCGCGGCAATCGCCGCCTATCGAGAAGTCTTGAAGCAGGACCCACTCTGCGCGCCCGCTTTGCGCGCGCTTCGGAGCAACCTCGAACGCCTCGGGCGTTGGGCCGAAGTCGCCCAGACCCTCGAGCACGAACTCGAGCATGGCGCACCGACCCTCGCGTCCAGGCGCGCCGCGTTGCTGCGCCGGCTTGGCGACGTCTGCTGGACTCGGTTGCACTCGACGACACGCGCGAGTCGATCGTACGCGGCCGCCCTCGAGGCCGATCCCCAGGATTTCGAATCGCTGCGATCTCTCCAGGAATTGCTCGAAGCGATGGAAGATTGGCGCGGCGCGCTCGACCTCTACGAGAGTGAGGTCGAAATGCTCGGAGACGCTGCGCCAGATCGCCGCTTCGAGGTATTGATTCGCGCCGCTGAACTCGCGCGTGATCACACGGACGAGATCGATCGATCGATACGCGATTACGAAACCGCGGCCAGCATCGGCGGCCTTCCGCCCGCAGCACTGCATGAACTCGCACTCCTCTACGAACGCGTGGACAATCGGGAGGCGTTCGCAAAGACCTTCGAACTCTGGTGCGACAACGCAGAATCCGGTGCCAGCTGCGCCGACCACGTGAAGCTCGCGGAAACCCTCGACGGACTCGGTCACGCGGGTGCCGCTCGAGAGCGAATCGATCACGCACTCGAAGTGGACCCCACGCATCGACCCGCCTGGGACACCGCCGCTCAGCTCCGCGAGGCGACCGGCGACCTCATGGGTGCGGCAGCCGCACTTTGCAGCGCGGCCGAACGCTGTGATGATCACGAGGGCTGCGCGCGATTGATTCGAGCCGCAGAACTTTCCGAGAGTTCCTCGACCGCACAGGCGGCTGACCGGATTCGCGATGCGCTTCGCCGGGACTCGGGAGCCGCCGACGCTCACGCGATTCTCGCCCGGCTTGCGTGCGAACTCGGAGAGTTCGAGGAAGCCGAATCGGCCGCGACACAGACGATTGATCTGGCATCCACTGCAAACCGACTGACCTCCGAGCAGCAGCTGGCCGCAGCGGTCGCCGGTGGACAAGCAGCTCGAGAACTCGATCATCCGGACGTCACCGCGCGTTGTTTCTCCGTGGCGTACGAACTATCGCCTGAAGATCCAGAAATTCTTGCCCGTTACGGAGAAGCACTCGCCGCACAAGGCGACTTCTCGGGCGCGAAGGCAATCCTCGAGAAGCGGCTCGCGATCGAGGGGTCCAATCCCGATCGCGCGGCTCAACTCTCGGTGATCGGACGCGCGCAGTGGGAAGCCGGCGAGCACGAGGCGGCAATCGACAACCTCGAGACCGCACTGCAAGAAGATTCACACCTCGACGATGCCCACCGGGCGCTCGTCGAACTCTGGGAGGCGAAAGAGAACGTCGACGAGGGGATTGCCTGCCTGGTGCGCTGGGCGGATATCGCAGCCGAGCACCCCCAACGCGCAGAGCGACTGCTTCGCGCGGCCGAGTGGGAACTGCGCGACGGAGATCGAAACGAATCCGCCGAAATCCACCTCCGCGATGTACTCGACGCAGATCCGAGCCGGCTTCGAGCCTGGGAGGCTTTGACGACACTCCTCTGGGAGTCAAACCGCGCCGAAGACGCGCTGCAGGTCGCATCGATGGCCGTCAGTGGCGTGGACGGCGCCAAGTCGAGCCCGGTGCTGTCGCTCATCCGCGGGCGCGTTCTCGATCAGCTGGGTGAAAAAGAAGAGGCCGCCGATGCGTTCCGGGCTGCGGCCAGTGCGGACCCGGATTGCGTGGAAGCGGCCCTGTCCCGGGCTCGCCTGCTGCGAGGGCTCGGCAAATGGCAGGCTGCCGCGGATGCACTCAGAGAATTTCATCGCGAACACCACGGCCACGATCGCGAGGGGCTCTCGGAAGTACTCCAACAGCTCGGTCGTCTGCTCGCGGGTCCGCTGGAAGATCCGGACGGCGCCATCACCGCCTACCGCCAGGGAGTCATTCTCAACCCCGACCGGATCGAGATGCACGCCTCCCTCGCCGAATTCTTGAGCCACCGACCCGCGGATTGGCAAGAAGCGCTCACCCATTACGAGCAGGTGCTGAACGACAACCCCTGCCATGTAGGTTCGCTTCGCACACTCCTTCGCGTCGCCCGAGAGCACGGAAATCGAGAGGCGACCGCTACCGGCGCGGGAATCGCGCACGCACTCGGCATCGCATCGCCCGGCGACTGCGAAGCAGTCGGAGACAATGCTGCCGCCAAGCCGCACTACGGCGGAAATGGAGAACTCTCGAAACCGCTCTGGGAAAAACTCCGCAGAATGGTAAACGAGTCAGCAAGCGAACTCGCGACGGCGCTCGACACCTCGGATCCCCAGGTGGGTCAAACGCCCGACGACCCCATCGCAGCCTTCCACGCCGAAGCGCTCGCCGCAGAAGGCCGCCTGACTGCATCCGCCCTGCTCCCCGTCTCCACCCAGGAGCTGCGCGATCTGGTCGTGCTGATCGCGGGCCTTGCGTTGGATCTAGAAGGAGCCCACGGAGACGGCCGCGTCGTCAACGCGGTCTCGACAGCCATCAAGCGGCGGCTTCGACGCCGACTTCGGCAGCACCTCAAAGACGATTCCATCGAACAGATCGAGCAAATCGACTTCGAAGATTGGCGCAACGAAGTGCGGGCTCTAGCGGCAGCGGTGGCCATCGACGAGACCGGAATCGATCTTCGCACGGCCCTGATCGCGTTGGCGCGCGACGCTTCCGAACACCGCACCGAAGAGATTTCGGAAAAAGCGGATCTCACGGCATGGGTAACCGAGAGGCCGGCCGCCAACGCGCTGCTGCGACAGGCAATCGGGTCGTGGCTACGCCAGCTTTGAGGATGCGGGCAAAGCGAGCCCGCTCTCGTCAGGGGAAGGTGCGATGAGCAGCGTCCGTGGCGCATCCAAGCGACGCTATCGCCGTCGGACCGTTCGCATCACGGTCGAGTATCTTTCGGACACGCGCCTGCACTCCGAGAGAGCCACCACACTGGGCGCGGGCGGCTTGTTCATCGAAACAGACTCACCGGCCTCCGTCGGTTCACTTCTCAAACTGCGCTTTCAGTTATCAGAGACGGGCACGCGTCACGAGATCGAGGGACGCGTCGTCTGGTCGAATAGCGTCGGGAATGGCGCCGCGGGTGCCACCGGCATGGGCATCGAGTTCCTGAATCGAACCGCTGCCAGCGCCGTTGCGGTCGAACTCGAAAGCCTCGGTTAACCCGCCCAGAGAACCACTCACCGAGTCGAGCCCACCACACCGCGGACCGAGCCCGAAATAGCCGGGCTCGCTTCAGCGTTCAGGCTTTCGCCTCTCCACCCTCGAGAGCGGCCTTGATCTCCGTCACGATTTCGAGCGCACTCTGGTAGCGGTTCGCGGGTTCTTTCTCGAGACAACGCGCGATGATGTCCACGATCAGGGGAGGCAACTCGGCGTTGAACTCTCGAGGATCGGGCGGGGGCGTGTGCACGTGGTGATACGGAAGATTCCCTTCCCGGAAAGGCAGTGTTCCGGTGGCGAGTTCGAACACGGAGACACCGAGAGAGTAGATGTCGGTTCGATGGTCGACGTTCTTTCCGAGCGTCTGCTCCGGACTCATGTAGTAGGGCGTTCCGGACACGACCGTCGTGTGGTTCCGGACTTCTTCGATCACCTTCGCGAGTCCGAAATCCATGATCTTCGCCTTCCGGTCGCGGGTCCACATCGTGTTCGCGGTCTTGATGTCGCGGTGGACGACCTTCTGCTCGTGCGCGTAGGCCAGGGCCTCGCACATCTGCGTGAGCACGTGAACGATTCCTCCGGGCGAGATCTTGCCGCGGTGCTTGATGATTTCCTTGAGTGTGTTTCCGTCAACGTACTCCATCGCAATGTAGAACACGCCATCCTGCTCACCGGCGTCGTAGACGGTGACGATGCCCGGGTGGTTGAGCTTGGCGGCACTCTTCGCTTCGCGCAGGAAGTTCTTCAGCGCCTGGGGGTTTTCCTGCAGCGAATCGGGCAACACCTTGTAGGCCACGGTGCGATCCAAAACGGTGTCTGTCGCCTTGTAGACGATTCCCATTCCGCCCTTTCCGAGTTTGCCGGTGATCTTGTAGCGGCCCTGCTCGGCGGTCTTCGTCATCGGTGGTGATTCGGTGACCTTGGATTCTGCATCTTGTTTCTCGAGATTCGAACGCGTTCGGCCCAGACGCTCCTGAACGTCCTTGAAGCTGTAGTCGAACGAAAGGATCTGCTCGAAGATCGCGTCCGCCTCGGTGAGATCGCCATTGGCGTCGAGCGCTACCGCGAGGTAGTAGAAGGCCGGCGCGTTGCGTTTCGTGATCTCGACGTTGTCCGTCGCGTGGCGCAATTTCACGATCGCGAGTGTGTGCTTGCCGCGCTTGAGGAAGATCTCGCCGAGTTTTGCCGATGCGGCGGTGAAATCGGCGTGGTCCGATTGGATTTGTTGCAGAACCTCGATCGCCTCGTCGATCCGCCGCGCCTTCAGGTGGATCGCACCCGCTTTGAGATGATTGCCCGCCTGGGCGAGCAACTCGGCCTGCTTGTTTTCATCCCCGGTTTCGGAAGCGCAATCCGCGGCCTCGGTATAGAGGCCCGCCTGCTCGTAGCTCGCCGATGCGCGCTGGCGATCACCCGCCAGCGAAAACATCTCGGCTGCCTGCGCGGAATCCCCGAAGCGCTCGTAGCACTCGCCCGCCTTCTCGTATTGTTCGAGCATCCGGTAGATGTCACCCGCGTTGAGCAGCTCGCCCGCTTTCTCGAAGCAACGCGCGGCCTCCTCGTCATCGCCCAGATCCCGGTGATATTCCGCGAGCACCCGCGCGGCGTCTTCTTCCTGTCCCAACTGCGTCATCACGTCGGCGGCGCGCGGAGCATCCTTGGCGCGAAGGAAGAGCTCGACCGCCTTCTCGTCCCGGCCCTGGCGCAGCGCAATTTCTGCGGCCTCTGCAAAGCATTCGCCGCGCTCGAGCACGGTTTCCGCCCGCTCGAACTGCCCCCCCCGCTCGAAGAGGTTGCCCGCCATCCGGACGAGCTTTTGCACCGAGGGATTCTTGACGCCCTCGCCCCGACCGCCGGTCGACTCTTCGAGGATGGTCTGCTCCAGGCAGATTGCCGCCTTCTCCCACTTGCCACACTTCACGTACGCCTGGGCGGCCTGACGGGAGTAATCGGACTCTTCGTAGGCCTCCGCGGCCCTGAGATGTTCGCCCGCCTTTTCGAGCAATTCCGCGGCAATGCCGTGGTTACCCGCTCGATAGTAGGCATCGCCGGCGCGCCCGTTCTCTTCTTGTTGGGCGAAGATGCGGCCCGCCGCGTCGAAGCGCTCGCCCTTCATGTAGAGCTCCGCGGAATCGATGAAGCGGCCCTCGTCGTGGCGAATCTCGGCCGCGCGCACCCACTGCTCGGCCTCGATGAAGTGATCCGCGGCGTCTTCCATCAAACCGTTGTCGAAGCAGTACTCCCCCGCGGCCAGTGCGCCCTCTCGTTTTGCGAGGCTGGAGGCATGCCTGCGCTTCTTGCGGAGCACTCCCGAATCGGTCTCTGGAGAAAGCGTTCCGCCATCGGAGGTCGTGCCTTCCGAAATCTTGGGGCTGCCCGGAAGCAGGGCCGCGACGAACGCGATCAGGCCCACCGGCGCCGCGATGAAGCGCATCGCGAAGCCCGATTGAATGCCCACCATCACGTCGCGCGGATCGCTCGACAAACCGAACGGGCTGAGCACGATGGCGCCGATCCCCACCGCCAGCCGACCCGCTATGCGTGCGATTTCGTTTTCCGGCAGATAGGCGACGCCCAGGGCTGCCACGCCAAATGCGAACAGGACGAATCCACCGGCGATCGCCAGAATCCGACCCAGGATCAGCAGTACGCCCACGTCAGCCGCTCCTCGCCTCTATGAATGGGATGCGGTGCACGACTGCACCGGATCGAATGACGTATCGGCTGGCGAAGACTCTGCGTTGAGGGGTATTCCCCTGGAGGGCCCCCCGCTGGCCTCCTGGCGGCGTTTCGCGGCCCCGTTACAGGAGTCGCACCGCTTGCCGGCTTAGGACGGAGCCACGGGGCATGAGGGGCGTCGGAAGCTGCGCGGAACCGCTTCAGAGCAGCTTTTGCTGACTGTCGGCTCCGTCGGGCAAGGGCATCTCGAAATACTCCCTCGCGAGGCGCGTGGCGACCCGCCCGCGCGGCGTACGACTCAGGAAGCCCCGGTGGATCAGGTAGGGCTCGACGACGTCCTCGAGGGTTCCGCGATCCTCGCCCACAGCGGCCGCGAGGGTCTCGATCCCGGCCGGGCCACCGTCGAACTTCTCCAGCAGTGTGAGGATCAGCAGCCGGTCCAGGCCGTCGAAACCCGAATCGTCGACGTCGAGGCGTTCGAGCGCGAAGCGGGCGCGCGCGCAATCGATCGCGCTGCCCTGCCCTTCAGCGACCTCCGAAAAATCGCGAACCCGCCGCAACAACCGGTTGGCGATCCTCGGTGTACCGCGCGAACGCCGCGCGATCTCGGTGCAGGCCCCGGCTTCGAGTTTCACGCCGAGGACTCGCGCACTTCGCGCGAGGATGCGCTCGAGGTCTTCTGACGGGTAGTACTCGAGGCGTGCCGACCAACCGAATCGATCCCGCAGCGGAGCGGTCAGCAAGCCCGCGCGGGTGGTCGCCCCAATCAACGTGAAACGCGGCAGATCCAGGCGGATCGATTGGGCCCCCGCGCCCTGCCCGATCATGATGTCGAGTTTGAAATCCTCCATCGCCGGGTAGAGGATTTCCTCGATCGACGCGGACATCCGGTGAATCTCGTCGATGAACAACACCTCGTCCGGCTGGAGATTCGAGAGCATCGCGGCCAGATCTCCGGGCCTCTCGATCGCGGGCCCACTCGTCACGCGGATCGAAGCGCCCATTTCGTGGGCGACGACATGGGCGAGTGAGGTCTTGCCGAGACCCGGCGGGCCGTGAAAGAGCAGGTGGTCGAGCGATTCGCCGCGATCGCACGCCGCGCGAATGAACACCGCGAGATTTTCGCGCAGCCGATCCTGGCCGACCATTTCGTCGAGGGTGGCCGGTCGGAGCCGAACCTCGAGCGCCTCTTCGCCCGGCAGCGCAGCGCGCGACAGCGTTCCGATCTCCTCACGTGCGAGGGTCATTTCATCAACACCCGCAACGAGCCCCGAACGAGTCCCTCGAGGGTCGTATCATCCCCTTCCTCCTCCGCTGCACGGGTCAGTGCGCGATCCGCCTGCGGCTTGGAATAGCCGAGGTTCAGCAGCGCCGACAACGCCTGTCCGAGAGAGGTCGTCGACGGATCGTCGCCTTCCAGCGACGGCTCCAATTCTCCGGCAGACGTGAGAATAGCCGCGAGTTCTCCGGTGCGATCGCGGAGTTCGAGCAGGATGCGCTCCGCCATCTTGCTCCCGACGCCGGGCGCCGCGCGCAAAACCGCCACCTTGCCCAGTTGAATGGCCTCGAACAACTCCACCGGCGAAATTCCAGAGAGCACGGTTTGGGCGAGCTTGGGTCCGACCCGGTTCGCGCGAAGCAACAGGGTAAACGCCGCACGCTCGCTTTCCGTGAGAAAACCAAACAACTGGATCGCACCCTCGCGCGCGTGCGTGTAGATCCGGAGCACGACGGGTTCGCCCTCGTCGGGAAGCTCCGTGAAGGTCGACAGCGGAATATTGACCTCGTAGCCGACGCCAGCGACGTCGACGACGACACAGGTAGGTGCAACGTTGCGCAGCACGCCCTCCAACCGCGCGATCACGGTGCTCGCCTCACCCGCAACGTCGAGCGTTTCGCGGGCAAGCGCGCCGCCTGGCTCAGCGCGCCAATCCTTCCGGCGTTCGCGTGACAGATCGCGGCGGCGAGCGCGTCCGCGGCATCTCGGGCGGGTGCGCGGTCCAACTCGAGCAATCTCCGAACCATGTTCTGCACCTGGGCTTTGCCGGCGCGCCCATTTCCGGTTACGGCCAGCTTGATGCGCGACGCCGAGTATTCGACGACCGCTCTGCCGCCCGCACCCACCGCGGCCAACGCAACGCCCCGAGCCTGCCCGAGCACCAGTGCCGAACGCGCGCTCGCAGAGACGAAGACCTGCTCGACCACCGCGGCGTCGGGCGCGTGATCGCGCACTACTTCGCTGATGGCTTGATGCAGGTAGTGGAGACGTTCAGCGGGTGACGAGCGCGGCGTCGGGCGGAGTGTTCCGTGAACGACGTGAATCAACTTGCCGGCTTTCGAGTCGACGACACCAAAGCCAGTGGCCACCGAGCCCGGATCGATTCCGAGGATGCGCATGAAACCTCACGTCCGCGACCGACGGACCCTGCGGTAAATCGCGGGGGCGCCAGATGTTTTCAATCTCGGAGGAGGGGAGGCGGATGCGAGTCTAGCAAGCACAGCAGGAGTGCGCGCATGGCCAGATCGGAGCCGCGCCTTCATCCCGCAATGCGGGCCAATTCCTCATCGGAGATGTCGAAGTTCGCGTACACCTGCTGCACATCGTCGAGGTCGTCGAGCGCGTCCGCCAGACTCAGCATCGACTCAGCCTCGTTCCCTTCGACAGCGACCATCGTGGTCGGCTCCATCTCGATGCCCGCCTGCTCGGGCTCGAAACCGGCCGCCACCAACTCGCGCTTGAGTGACTCGAAAACCGTCGGCGCGACGATCACACCGATATGGCTGTCTTCCTCGGTGACATCGTCAGCGCCCGCTTCGAGAGCGACCTCGAGCAGCCGGTCCGCGTCGATCCCCGAGCGATCGAAATTCAGAACACCTCTCTTTTCGAATAGATAGCTGACACAGCCACTCGCCCCGAGGTTGCCCCCGTGCTTCGTGAGAATGTGGCGGACATCTCCGACGGTGCGGTTCTTGTTGTCGGTGAGCGTCTCGATGAAGACCGCGACACCCCCCGGACCGTAACCCTCGTAGGTCACCTCCTCGTAGGCGTCACCCTCCCCCGCGCCGGTGCCCTTCGCGATGGCCCGCTCGATGTTGTCCTTGGGCATGTTCGCCGAACGCCCCTTGTCACAGGCGAGGCGGAGGCGCGGATTGGAGTCGGGATCGCCGCCCCCCATCCGGGCCGCGGTCGCGATCTCGCGGATCAATTTGGTGAAGATCTTGCCGCGCTTGGCATCTGCGGCGCCCTTCTTGCGTTTGATGGTGGACCACTTCGAATGACCGGACATGAATTCTCCGCGCGGGCGGCTTTGTTAGCACTTGGCTGGATCGAGGCCAAGTTATCGAACTCGAAGGCTTTTTGGGGTTCTTACCGATCCAGGCTCAGTCCCCGGGGGGGATTTGGAGTTCGGATCGACGGAAACAGGTCCGACAACCGCGCGGAGCCCTTGAGCAAAGACGAATTCTGCCGATACCGATACAGACACGGTGGGCAATGCCCGGCCGCCAACCCGGGGTTGGGCGGCGGCGCACACGCCGCAGCGGGGATAAAACTGAAATGTCCGAAATCGCGATCGGAATCGACCTTGGAACGAGCAACTCCTGCGTCGCGATCCGAGAAGGAGACTCCACGAAGGTACTCGCCAACGCCTATGGCGAACGGACCACCGCGAGCGTGGTCTTCTTCCAGGAGGGTGGGTCGATCTCGGTCGGCAACGCAGCGCGCGCAGGCCTCGTCCACGACCCGGCTCGGACCATCGCGTCCGCGAAGAGATTAATCGGGCGCTTCTTCGGCTCCGAGGAAGTCAAGAAAGCCCAGTCGATCTGCTCCTACAAGATCGCCGAAGGCGACAACCACGGCGTCGTGATCGAAGTCGGAGACGAGCAGTTCACGCTTCCAGAAATTTCGGCGATGGTTCTGCGAGAGATGAAGACGGTGGCCGAGGCACAGATCGGGCAGCCCGTATCGAAAGCAGTCATCACGGTGCCCGCCTACTTCAACG
>JAFDAW010000211.1 GCA_019313605.1 Deltaproteobacteria bacterium | reverse complement strand
GGTGTGGCGTTGGCAGACCTGATCGATTCCTACAGCGCGGTTCGAACCCAGCTACAGCAGGACCTGGCGGGTGCTCTGGATCCGCCGCCCTCGGGAGAGGATGCGCGAGCGTTGAAGGCGATGCGGGACGCTCTGGAGATCTACCTATCAGAGGTGTCCATCGACTCGAATTCGACCCGTGCCGAAGCGGGTAGTGAGGAGAAGATCGAGTGTCGCTACGACCCCGAAAGCGTCGCGGAGGGGGAGGGCGGATACGAGTCGCTCTCCAAAAGAATTTACGGCTGCTTTTCCAAAGCCGCCCATTCGCTCTCGTTCGACGGCGAGTCGATGGACCGGCTGACGATTTTCGGTCGATTGCCGTTGACCCCGGACCCGTCCACGCGCGAGGGGTTGTGGCGCGTGATGCTGCCGATCTGGGAGTCGGTCAACGGAGACAATGGGCCGCAGAGCCCCTGGCGCACGCTCATCCGGCTGAATGCCGCGCGCATGAAGCGCGAGGGTGAGGTGCTCGGCGAGTCGGTGCGCGGCATCGGCGTCGAGCCCGAGGTGATGGAGGAATGGTTGGTGGCAGTGCTGCAGAAGTGGCACGACATCACGCCGGACGCGGCGATCGAACCCTGGGACTTCGGGTACAACGCCGGTCGCGGCAACCGGGCTCTGAGTGGCGAAATTCCCGTCGAGTCGCTGCGGTCGATCAACGATCGGTTCTATCGCGATCTGGGCGCGGACCCGGTGACGCTGCTGGTGCAATACGACCTCGAGCCCCGGGCGAGCAAAGATCCCGTGGCCTTCTCGACATTCGGTCGTCGGCCCCGGATCAAGGGCGGTGCCTGGACGCTCGGCGAGCCATGGGTCTTCGCCTCCTATCAGATGGGCGGGCTCGACAACCTGCTGGAGCTGCTGCACGAAACGGGGCACGCAGTCCACATTGCGGCGATCCGCACGCGCTCGGCCTTCATGGACTGGCCGGACAGCGACATCTTCACCGAGGGAATCGCCGACATCGCCACGCTGGAGATGTACGAACCGGCCTGGCAGCAGCGTTACCTCGGGGCTTCGGTATCGATCGGGGACGCAATTGCGGCCAAATACGCGGCCATTGTGATGGATATCGCCTGGGCGCTGTTCGAGGTGCGAATGCACCGCACGCCGGAGCGCGATCCGAATGAGGTGTGGGGGGAGATCTGTCAAACATATTTCCGCATCAACCCCCACCCGGATCTGGCCTGGTGGGCGGTTCGCGGCCAGTTGATCGACTCGCCTGGCTACATGATGAACTACGCGGCGGGCGCGATCCTGAACGCCGACTTGCGCGCGCGGGCGCAAGAGCTTTACGGGACCTACACCGAAGGGGATCCAGGCTGGTACGGCCGAATCAGCGAAAGCCTCTACCGCTTCGGACTCGAGAAGACTTCGAAAGAGGTCATTGAGGCGTTTCTCGGCCGGCCGGTTTCGCCGCAGGCGTTGCTCGACGATATGTCGAGAGCGGTCGCGGATGCGAACTGAACGGTTGGAAGCGCTGGGCTCAGGGCTGTCGACTCCCGCGCAGGAAGGTTTCGAGCCAATTCCAGCAGGCGGCGCTGGTCTTCGCGCGGGAAAACCGGTTCGGGTCGATGCACATGTCGAGCCAGAATCCGTCGAGCAGCGCGACGAGGCTCGTCGCGACCTGCTCTGCGTTGATTCGGACACCGCGATCCTTGGCCAACTCATTCAAGGCGGGCGCGAGTAATTTTCGCAGCCTTCGATACGCCGATCGCTGAATGCGCTGGATCGTCGGGTCTGTGCGGCCCAGTGACCAGAATGCGATGTAGGCTCCGACGCGCTCTTCCCCCGTCGCGGGATTTAGAAAGTAGGCGTCAAAGAAGGATCGCATCCGTTGCTCTGCGGATTCTGCAGAACCGGTGAGAACGCCGCGCAGGTTTCCATGGTACTCCTGTGTGAGTGTCCTGTACGCTTCGATGATCAGCGCGTCCTTGCCGTCGAAATAGTAACGCAGCAGTCCCGGCGAGACGCCCGCTCGATCGCAGATCTCCCGCACACCGGCTCCCTGGGGTCCGAGCCGCGCCAGGCAATCGAGCGCTGCTGTGATCAAACTCTGGCGACGCTCGCTCGGTGCGAGGCGTTGGTACTTCTTCGGTGGCGTTACACGGGTCCGCAAAGAATCACCGATCACGCAGGGGGGTAACCGTCGACGAAATCGGCCTGCCGAACCTCGATCAAGGTCGGTAGGGGATCTTTGACGGCCTTCTTCAGCGCGCTCTCGAGTTCGTCGAGACGAGTCGCTCGGCAAGCGGAGCAACCGAAGCTCTTTCCGAGTGCGACGAAGTCAGGTGTGTGGAGGTCGACGCCGACGCTTTCGACCCCGGCGTTTTCGAAATAGCGCTGGATTTCGCCGTATCCCTGATTGTTCCAGATCAGGAAGATGACCGAAGCCTTCGCTTCGACTGCGCTCGCAATTTCGCCGAGCGTAAACTGCGCGGCACCATCGCCAATCAAGCCGATGACCGGCCTCGTCGGTTGCCCCAGTTTCGCACCGATGGCGGCGGGGATCGCATAGCCCAGGGTGCCGTAGCCACTCGCGGAATGGAAATAGCGGCGTGGCGCCTCGGTTTCGTAATTCAACCACGCGTAATAGGTCGGTTGAGTCGAGTCTCCCGCGATGATCGCTTCCGGCAGCGCCTTGCGGATGGTGTCGAAGAATGCCTGATAGCGCGTGTCCTGGTGCTGTTGCAATCCATCGCGGATCGCCTGTGCCCACGATCCCCCATCCTTTGCGGGGATTGGATCTCGCTGTAGCGAGGCGTTCAGTGCCGACAGCGCGTGGCGTGCGTCGCTACAGATCGCCAGATGGGGCTTGAGGTTGCGGCTGAGTTGCGCAGCGTCGATGTCGATCCGAATCAGGCTGCCGTCGAAGGACAGATCCCCTTTGTAATAGAAGTCGTAGTCGGTTTCGGAGAACTCGGTGCCCACGGCCAGTACGACATCGGCAGCGCAAAATGCCTCGCGGACGGCCCCGCAGGAGCCCGAGCCGCCCACCGAGAGCGGGTGGCCGGCGGGTACCACGCCCTTCGCGTTGACGGTGTTGACGACCGGTGCGCCCAGAGCTTCGGCGAGGCGCACCACCTCGTCTCCCGCGCGGATTGCACCGCCCCCAATCGCGATCAGTGGGCGCTGGGCTTCGCGGAGCAATTCGATCGCGCGGTCGATGGCCTCGGGTGGCGGCGCAGGTGCGCTCGGCAACGGCCACGCGGTGGTGTCGATCGAGCTCGCTTCTGAAGCGATGACATCGATCGGAATCTCGATATGCACCGGGCCAGGCCGCTGGCTCGCGAACACCCCGAATGCGCGAGCCACGACCTTCGGCAGTTCGTTTGCGTCGAGCAGTGTGTGACTGAACACCGATACTTCGGCGATCAGGTTTCGCTGGTTGGGAAGTTCGTGCAGACGCCCCTCGCCGAGGCCGAGCTGGCCGCTGCGGTTCACCGTCGAGATCACGAGCATCGGGATCGAATCCTGGAGCGCCTGGGCCATCGCGGTGGTGATGTTCGTCATGCCCGGGCCCGTGATGATGAAGCAGACGCCGACCGCGCCCGTGGCGCGCGCGTATCCATCCGCCATGAATCCCGCACCCTGCTCGTGGCGCGGCGTAATGTGTCGAATGTCCGAGCGTTTCAGTCCCCGGTAGAGTTCGACGGTGTGCACGCCGGGAATCCCAAATACGAGTTCGACTCCGTAATTCTCGAGGATCTCGATCAGTCTTTCGCCGCAGGTCGCCATGTTTCATTTCTCCTTGCGCGTCGTCTACTGCAGTTCGCGTTTGCGCCGGTCTACGTAATCGCGAAGGGCTTCGTCGGTCCCGGGGTCCAACGGAGGCTTCTCGTAGTCGGCGAGAATCTGCTTCCAGATCTGGTTGGCCCGACCCGTCGCATCGCGGCGGCCGCGCTCTGTGAAGGTTTCGAAATTTTCCCAGT
Source organism: Deltaproteobacteria bacterium (assembly GCA_019313605.1). GTDB lineage: Bacteria > Myxococcota_A > UBA9160 > UBA9160 > SMWR01 > JACZVU01. The sequence continues at coordinate 1,176 of JAFDAW010000211.1, read as the reverse complement.
TTGAAACGAGCGGAACGTAGAAGGCGTTCTCATAGCGCTCGAGTGTATGTGCGGTGCCAAAGAAGTGCCCCGCAGGCCCAACCTCGCGGATCGCATCGAGTGCGAGAGTGTCCTTCGTGACTTCGATGGGTGTGAAATATTCGGCCATCATCTGCAGCATTTCCGCATCGAGGATCAGCTTTTCAAACGATGCGGTCAGGCCGCCTTCCAACCAACCCGCCGCGTGTTCGATCAGATGCGCACCGCCCATCAGCGCTCCCCAGAGCGACATCATGCTCTCGTAGGCGGCCTGGGCGTCGGCGAGATTCGAAGCGGTCACGTTGCTCGACCGAAACGGCACGCCGATGTGCCGCGCGAGTTGCCCCGATGCCTGAGCGGCCTTTGCGTACTCAGGTGTTCCGAACGCGGGCGATCCCGACTTCATGTCCACATTCGAAGTGAATCCCCCGTACATCACGGGCACGCCGGGTCGGATGATTTGGCAAAGCGCGATTCCCGCGAGCGCCTCGGCGTGTTGCAGGGCGAGCGCGCCCGCGAGAGTGACGGGCGACATCGCACCGGCGAGCGTGAAGGGTGTGATGACGATGGCTTGCCCGTGCTCGGCCAACGCCATCAGGCCCTCTGCCATCGGGATGTCGAGTTGGAGTGGTGAATTGGTGTTGATTACACAGCTGAAGACCGGTGTGTCGACGAGGGCTTCGCGGGTGGTGCCGAGTGAGATCGCCACCATCTCGAGCGCATCGATTACGCAATCGGTTCCCAATCCCCAGGGTTGCCAGTTCTTGTCGAGCAGGGTGGTCTGCGCGTAATAGAGATCCAGATGGCGCGTCGCAGCGGGCCGGTCGAGCGCCTCGAAGCCACCGCCACCCTCCTGATGGATGACGTTGAGGGATTGCACGAGTTTGATGTAATCGCACATTTCCGCGTACGTACCCGAGCGGCGGCCCCGATCGAGATCGCTGCAAAAAGCGGGTCCACCGACGGAGGAAAAGACCGAATTGCGCCCACCGAGTTGGAGATTGCGTTCGGGGTTTCGCGAAGTCAGGCTGAATTCCGCGGGGGCCCTGGCGATGAGCTCCTCGACCATTGCCCGATCGAAGCGCGCCTGCATGGTGCCCTCATCAATTTTGCAGCCGGCCGTCGCCAGGTATCCGCGCGCATTCGGCTCCAGTACGC
>JAFDAW010000210.1 GCA_019313605.1 Deltaproteobacteria bacterium | reverse complement strand
ATCTCAATCGATCTGAAGCAGCCGGAAGGCGTGGCATTGTTGAAGCGGTTGGTGGTGACCGCCGATGTCTTCGTGCAGAACTTTCGCCCGGGGACCGCGGAGCGGATGGGGGTTGGCGAATCTGCACTGCGCGCCGTTGCTCCCAATCTGATCTACGTCTCGATCAGCGGGTTTGGTGAGAAGGGGCCCTACGCGCAACAACGGGTCTACGACCCGATCATCCAGGCGGCGTCGGGGTTCGCCGCCGTGCAACGAGATCGCGGAACCGGCCGCCCGCGCATGGTGCGCACGATCGTGGCAGATAAATTGACTGCACTCACGGCCGCGCAGGCGATGACGGCCGCGTTGTTGTCGCGCGAGCGAACTGGAGAGGGGCAACACGTCCGCATCGCGATGCTCGACGCAATGGTGTCCTTTCTCTGGCCCGAAGGCATGTTGCATTACACGTTCGTGCAAGAGGGAGACGAATCCGGTCGGCACGGCCGCAAACCGCAGGCGCGAGACCTGGTATTCGAAACGTCGGACGGTTTCATTACCGCGGGTACGGTTTCCGATGCCGAATGGGCCGGCTTCGCGCGGGCCGCGCATCGCCCGGAACTGATCGGCGATCCCCTGTTCGCGACGGGCACGGCGAGGATCGAAAACTGGGATGAACGCCTCGAATTGATGAACGAGATATTACGCACCGAAACGACGGCTCACTGGCTCGAGCGGCTCGACGCGGAACAGGTACCCTGCGCGCCGATCCTGGAGCGCCACGAGCTTCTCACCGACGCGCAGATCGCTGCCAACGGGCTGATCGAGGAGATCGATCACCCGCATGCGGGACGGATCCGCCACGTTCGTCCCGCCGCGCGCTTCGATCGCACCGCTGCGAGGGTTCGCGGCTTCGCGCCCACGTTGGGCCAGCACACGGACGAAGTGCTCGCGGAAATCGGAATCGACGAATCGGAACTCGCGTCGCTTCGCGCGGCGGGTACGGTTTTCTAGCTGACGACGACCGTGCGTTCGCTCTGGGGCTCACCGCTCTTTTGCGGGGTGGGTTGCCCGGGTTCGATGACGGGAGGCCATCGGGCTCGAACCCCATGTCGCCCGATGGCCTCCCGTCATCGAACCCCAGTGGCGCTCCCTTTCGAGAGGGCCTTTTGGTATGTGGGTTTTCTTCGCACAGGCAAATGGGATCACTGGGGAGTGGGGTGCAAGAGCTGCGAGCGACATGGGGTTCGAGCGAGTAGCTCTTGCACCCCACTCCCCAAGCAGGGACTACGTGTTGAATGGGGTCTAGCGTTCTAGGTCGCGCTCTTGCCTCTCGCCATGAGTAGTTTGCCCGAGCGGACGAGTTCGGCGATCGAGTAGGGGCGGAGCAGGCTGATCAGGGCGTCGAGTTTTTCGCTCGAGCCGTAGGCCTGCAGGATCATCGATTCGCTCCCGTAGTCGACCACGCGGGACTTGAAGTGTTCCGCGACCTGCAGGATCTCGGTGCGCTCCGCGAGCGGCGCTTCGATCTTGATCAGCGCGATCTCCGTCTCGTAGGCGGAATCTCCGGTGTGGTCGACTGCGTGGACGACATCCACGAGCTTGGCGAGCTGCTTGATGATCTGCTCCAGTACTTCGGGCTCGCCCGAGCAGGTGACCGTCATGCGCGAGAAGCGGCCTTCGGCACCGGGGCTCACCACCAGGCTTTCGATGTTGAATCCGCGCCGCGAAAAGACGAGCGCGACCCGCACCAAGACGCCAGGCACGTTGTTGACGAACAGCGAGATCGTGTGGATCTGCTGCGGAACCGGCTTCAGTTCGATGGCTGCGCTCATCTCATGTGCTCCCGCTGGGTTTTGCAAGTGCGTGTTTGGGCTTCTCGATCAACATTTCGCTCACCGACGCGCCCGCCGGAATCATCGGGAAGACGTTGTCTTCCTTGACGACTTCGGCCACGACCACGCAGGGTCCGTCGTGTTCGTGTGCCTCGCGCAGGATCCGGTCCGCATCGGCGGGCCGTCGGATCCGAAGCGCCTTGACGCCGTAGGCCTGAGCGAGCTTCACGAAGTCCGGGTTTCCCTCGAGGTCGGAACCCGAGAGCCGGTTCTCGTAGAACATCTCCTGCCACTGCCGGATCATGCCCAGGAAGTTGTTGTTGATGATCAGGACATTCACGGGCAATTTGTGGATGAACGCCGTCGCGAGTTCCGACAGCGTCATCTGGAATCCACCGTCGCCGACGACCGCCCAGACCTTCTTGTCGGGGTTGCCAAATTGCGCGCCGATCGCGGCCGGAAAACCGAACCCCATCGTGCCCGCGCCGCCGCTGCTGATCCAATGTCGATTGGAGCGGGACCGGCAGAACTGTGCGGCCCACATCTGGTGCTGGCCCACGTCCGTCGTGATGATCGCCTCACCCTGGGTGAGCGCGTCGAGCCGATCGAGCACGTGTTGAGCGCGCAGCCCTCCCTGCTTCGAGTACTTGAGCGGGTAGAGTCGGCGCCACTTGTCGCACTGCTCCAACCAATCGGCGGTATCCGCCATCTCGATCTGGGGAAGTAGGTCTTCGACTACGAGTCTCGCGTCGCCGAGGATCGACACGTCCGGCCGGATGATCTTGTTGAACTCGGCGGGGTCGATGTCGACGTGGATCTTCACCGCTCCGGTACAGAAGTCCGAAAGCCGCCCCGTGATGCGGTCGTCCCAGCGCCCACCGATCGACATAATCAGATCGCAGCCCGCTACCGCTTTGTTTGCATAAGCGGTGCCGTGCATCCCCATCATGCCGAGGTGAAGTGGGTGGGTTTCATCCACCGCGCCCTTGCCGAGCAGGGTGGTGACGACGGGTGCGCGCAGTTTCTCGGCGAGTGTGGTGATCGCCTTGCCCGCTCCAGAGATTACGGCCCCCTGGCCGACGTAGAGCAGCGGGCGTTTCGCGGCGCGCAGCAGCCGCGCCGTTTCGGCGATGGCTTCGGGCGCTCCGCGCGTCGCGACCTCATAGCCCGGCAGATCGATTTCATCGCAGAAGGGCGCGTCACACGGTCCTTGACCGATGTCTTTGGGGATGTCGACGAGGACCGGCCCCGGTCGCCCGCTGGTTGCGACGTGAAAGGCTTCGCGGATGATGCGCGGGATGTCCGCCGCGTTCTTGATCAGATAGGAGTGCTTGACGACCGGGTAGGTGATGCCGGTGACGTCGGCTTCCTGGAAGGCGTCCTTGCCGAGCATGCTCGTGATGGTCTGGCCCGTCAGCACGACGACCGGCGCCGAGTCCATCAGCGCGGTGAGCAATCCGGTCACGGTATTGGTGGCACCGGGGCCCGAGGTCACGAGCACGACGCCCGGGCGCCCCGTGGCGCGCGCGTAGCCATCCGCCATATGGGTGGCGCCCTGTTCGTGGCGGGTGAGGACTAACTGGATCTTGGAGTCCACCAATGCATCGAACAAGGGCATGATGGCTCCGCCCGAGAGCCCAAAGACGTATTCCACGCCCTCACGCTCCAAGCATTGGATGATCTTCTCGCCACCAGTCGGAAGTTTTTGGTCCGATTCTTCTTGGGTGTCCAAAATGTTGCCCCTTGAGTCCAAATTCGAAGCCTCACCTTAGCTCAGAGAAAGGCAGATGCGAGTAAAATATCGTTCTATTTCGTTAAAACTTCATATCCCCGTGGGGATATAGTATAAACATCGGCATTTAAAGCTTCAATCTGAAGAGCCTGACGTCATGGACTACTCAAAACACCAAAATATGGATCTATTATTGATCTCATGGAAGTCTTGAGTTTCAAAGTCGAAGATTTTTGGCAGATGACTCTAATCGCACGTTCTTCCGCTCCGCGTCCGCGAGCTGCTCCCTCAGCTCCTCCAGGCGTGCACCGTCCGTCGCGCTGACGAAGGGAGCTTTGGATAGGGCCTCGCGGAGTGGGATCGAAGCGAGCCCGCCCGCTCGGAGTGCATGGATCAATTTGAGGGTTCGGAAGGCGTCGAAGCCGCCGTGGAGGTGTTTTGCGCGGGTGATGGGGGTTCGGCAGCGCTGCACGCCGATGCGGGCGGCTGCCCACGCGCCGACTTCATCGAGCTGCACCGCCAGCCGCTGCGCGTCCGCGGAGGGCCAGGCCCCAATCTGCTTCGCGAGCAGATCGGTGGGGTCCGCTGCATCTCCGGCTTCTGCGAGTGCGTCGAGGGTTTGGAGCCAGGCGCCTAGATCGGAAAAGACGTCCGGGTGATAGACGCAAAGCGGCGCGAGATCGCGCTCGTGATCCCGGGCGCGCTCGAGTGCGCGCCCCGTCCCGAACGGCGTGCGCTTCGAGGCGCGAGCGGAGAGGCGAATGGGTTCGCCGTCGAGCGAGCGAATCGTTCCGACCTTCGCGAGTTTGTTGAGCAGATAGAAGTCTTCGCCGGCCAGGCGCTTCGGAAACCCGCGCACTCGTGAATACGCGATGGCGTGTATGGCGAGGGTGCTGCCGATGGTGTGAAACGCGTAGGGTGAGCCCGCGAATCGAAGCCCGGCTACGTAGTAGCGGAGTGAGATTTCGTATTCGAGTGCTTCGCGGGTCGCGTCGACGTGTCGGAAGGGGTAGAGGAGGGCGGCGTCTGAGTCGCCAGCAACTTCGGGAGTGGCCGCTTCGAAGTAATCCGTGGGCAACGTCACATCCGCGTCCGTGCAGTGAATCCACGGAGACGCCACGTTCCCCTTGGACCAGAGCGCCAGCGCGATGTCCGCTGCGATCTTTCGCGCCAGGCCCACGCCGTGTCGCGGTGGAAGCTCGTGTCCCTGCGTCGCGCGGTCGACGAGCAGCAGCGCGCCTCGCGGATGTTCGTGGACGGTGGCATTGGGCCCGAGCGGGATGCCACGGTCACCATCCGCGCGAAGCGCTTCGAGCGCCGCGCGGTTTGCCTCTCTCATCGAAGGAGGAGAATCGGTGCGGCCGTTGATGACGAGGACGGTCAGAACTTCGCCGAGCACACCCGCCGGAATCGAAGCCAGCGCCTGCAGCAGTTCGCGCCCTTCGCCGTAGGCGGGAATCGTCAGCACGTGACCGAATTGGCGCCGGAGTGGGCTGAGTGCGCGCGCTTCGGGTTCCGCGTAGCGATCGAGGTACTGGTTTTGGGCACGCGACATAGCCAGCCGCGATGTCAGTGCAGAGCCGCGCTGATCGGAAGTTCCGACACGATCTGCGCCTCGTCGTCGAGCCATTCGGACAGTCGGCTGCTGAC
>JAFDAW010000209.1 GCA_019313605.1 Deltaproteobacteria bacterium | reverse complement strand
TGCCGGCCTCCGTGATGGGAGCCGTCGCGGGGGCTGCAAGCCCCATTTTGAGCCGGTTCTTTCCAGACGTGCGCCAACGACTCACACCCGGGGCCATTCGCCTACTGCAGATGCGGAGGCACGCCGACACCAGCAAGGCACAGGTTGAGCTAGGTTACCGGCCCACGGATATCGAGAGCGCGGTGGAAGAGGCTTATGGATTCTTTCACGCGCGCGGCGCCATTGAGAACCCGGCTGCACGAGCACCCATCGCAGCCCCGCCGACCGGGCGCTAGTCGGGTCGACAATCAACTCGGGGACGACGGCCCCAGGAGGTTCATGCTCTTCCAGCTCCGACTCGCCTCGCCCCGCGTCAAATGGAATCTGGGCCGCGATCCGTGGAAGACGCATGGCATGGAAATTCTCCTTTACACACAATTCAGTAGGATGACTCCGTGAAAATCCAACCCGGAGACTTCGACGCGGTCGTGATCGGTGCGGGCCCCGCCGGCTGCGTCGCCGCACTCGCTCACGCGCGAGCCGGCGCACAAGTCCTGCTCCTCGAGGCCAACCCGCACGCTGCGCGGCGGTTGGCGGGCGAGTGGCTGCATCCCCTCGGGTTGAGCGTGCTCCACGACCTTGGCCTCGACCCGTCCGAAAATTCTCGCTTCGATTCGGGGCACGGCTTCGCAATCTTCCCGGACGACGGAAGCACGCCGGTGGTTCTCCCCTACGCGAATGGAGCCCGCGGTTGGAGCGGTGAACACTTCGCGCTCGTCGAGATGCTGCGCGACGCGGCCTCCTCACATCCCAACGTCGCATATCTGCCCGGAGCGCGTGCGATCGGAATCAACGGCCAGTGCGTTTCGTTTCAACAATCCCGCTCGAGCACCGAAGAGCGCCTGATCGTCGATCAGGTCATCGCAGCCGACGGCCGCTCATCGTGCGGACGCGCGGCGCTGGGTTTGTCCTCGGACCGCGTCACGCTGTCCCGAATGGCGGGCCTGCGCCTGCGCACGCGCAAGATGCCATTCGAAGGCTACGGGCACGTATTTCTCAGCGGCCCCGGCCCGATGCTCGCCTATCGGATTGGAGAAGAAGAAGTCCGACTCTGCCTGGACGTTCCGCTTCGAGCATCCGCCTCGCCGGGAACGCTCTTCGAAGCCTACGGGCCCTCGCTACCGAAATTGCTGCGCCCGTCGTTCGAGGCCGCTCTGCACAGCGGGGATATCTCGTGGGCAGTCAATCAGGCGCGCGCGCGTTCCCACCCTGGCCGCCCCGGACTCGCGCTCGTCGGCGATGCCGTCGGCTTCCATCACCCGCTCACCGCCGCCGGAATGACGTTTGGCATGGTGGATGCCTCGACCCTGGTTCACGCCACGGATTTCGAGCGTTGGCGCCACTCCAGAGAGCGCGGAACCCGGGTGACCGAGTTGCTCTCGGGTGCTCTGTACGAGATCTTCGCGTCCGACACCGCTTCGGCGGCAGCGATCCGCGCGAGAATCTACGAACTGTGGCGCTGCGACCCGCGCGAACGCGAGCGCACGATGCGGTTTCTCTCCGGTGAAGACCATCGGCTCCCGAACTTCGCGCGATCGTTCCTCAGGGTTGCCGGCCCCGCGTTGCTTCGACTCGGCGCGCGCGCCGCGCGAAGTGGAGATCCAAAGGGGACAGTCGAAGTTGCGCGCGAAATCGGTCGACGGATACGCTGGTTGACGAACGGCGCGTTCAGGCGAGGTGATCCAGCAGTCATGTCGTCGCCGATGCTGTCGCTGACGGTCACCTCACGCCAAGAATTGGAAGCGACACCTGCAGGCCCGGCCATCCAACGCGGTGCGGACGCGTTGATCGCCCAGCAATGGTCCTCGGAAGGCAAAAGGAGTGACACCGGAACGGATTCTGGCGACTTCGGTAGCTGGGAGGGCGAAGTCGTCTGGTGCCCGATGCTCGCCGCCCAATTCGTGATGCTCCAATTCCTCGTCGGTGTAGAGATTGCGCCGGAGCGACGAACAAGGCTGATCCGACACTTCGAGCGCACGCGTTTGTCATCTGGGCTCTGGGGCCTCCACAAACTTTCAGCCCCCTACCTCTTCGTGACGACACTCGTATACGTCGCGGCGAGGTTGCTCGGCGTCGAGTCGAACGACCCGCTGCTCGCGCCTGCGCAGAAGTTCATTCGCCGCGAAGGCGTCCTGACGATTCCGAGCTGGGGCAAGCTCTGGCTGGCACTCCTCGGACTCTACGACTGGCGCGGTGCGCCGCCCCTGGTGCCGGAGTTGTGGTCCGTGCCCGAAGCGCTTCCGACCCACCCGTCCAAGTTCTACTGCCACACTCGCAACATTCAGATGGCGATGTCGGTCCTCTACGGCCGCAAGGTAGAGGCGCCAAAATCCGCACTGCTCGATCAGATTCGCGACGAAGTCTACACAGAGAATTTTGCGAGCGTCGATTGGGTCGCAGCCCGTCGCTCGCTGCGCCAAGCCGAACTAGCGACGCCGCCGGGGCGGCCGCTGCGCGCGATCTACGAAGGACTCGCTCTCTTCGAGCGCCACCACGGCTCCGCGCGCCGCGAGCGCGTACTCCGCGATCTCGAAAACCGCATCCGCTGGGAGCTACAGAGCACCGACCACACCAGCATTTCACCGGTGAGTGGAATGCTGAATATCCTCGCGCTGCGATCCCGCTACGCCGACGATCCCGACGCCAAGCGCGCACTGACGCGCCTCGAAGCCTGGGTGTGGGAAGACGACGAGGATGGGATGCGGATCGCCGGAGCACGCAGTGCATCGTGGGATACCGCGTTCTCCCTGCAAGCGCTGACCGCGGCGAGCCCGCACGCGGAAGTCGAAACGGCGATCCATCGCGGTGCGGCATTCCTCGATAGCCAACAGATCCGAGAGACCTTTCCCGGATACCGGGAAGCCTACCGATTGGATCCGAAGGGAGGTTGGTGTTTCGCGAGCGTGTGGCATGGATGGCCTGTCAGCGACTGTACGGCTGAAGCGCTGGAGGCTCTGCTGACGATACCGGCGCCGAATCTCGACACCGATGATGCGCGTAACGCGGCGCGCTTCATCCTGGGATGCCAGAATCCCGACGGTGGCTTCGGCAGCTACGAGGCGCAGCGATCGAGGGTGGGTCTCGAATGGCTGAATCCGGCTGAAATGTTCGGGGATTCGATGACCGAGCACTCCTATGTCGAGTGCACGGCCTCATGCATCGCGGCACTCACCACCTTCAGGCGCCGCTTTCCAAACTATCTCGGCGCCAAGATCGAGCCCGCAATCGCGCGCGCACACGAGCGCTTGCGGCTCGCGCAAACTACCGACGGCTCCTGGCAGGGCGTCTGGGGCGTGAACTTCATCTATGGAACGCTCTTCGGCGTACGCGGACTGATCGCCGCGGGAACCAAATCAAACGATTCGGCGATTCGCAGGGCGTGTCACTGGCTGAGAGCGCGGCAACGAGCAGACGGTGGATGGGGAGAGGATCCCGCTGGTTGCCTGACCGGCAGCTACATCGAACACCGAGAAAGCCAGGTGATTCAAACCGCCTGGGCGCTGATGACCCTGCTCGAAGCGCGGGACCCCGACTGGGGCGCAATCGTCCGGGGCTCGCGCTTCCTGATCGAACGACAAGAAGAGTCGGGTAGCTGGCCCCGGCAAGACCCAGCGGGCGTCTTCTTCCACACCGCACTGCTCGACTACACCCTCTACCGCCAATACTTCCCGCTCTGGGCACTGTCCCTCTACGAATCGCGCCGGCTAGAGCGACTGGCATTCTCCCGAGAGCCCGCCATCGAAGAAGGATTCGACTCAGTCGATCCCACCGTTTGACGTAAGCGCAGCCCGCCTCTCCAACTCTTGGTCGGAAAATCCTGCGAATTTGTTTTGCGGCAATCGAACTTTTTCGGTCCGGCCTTTGAAGAACTCTTTACTCGGGGACCGAGACGCATGAGCTACTCGCTGGGGTTTAATTTTTAGCGTGGATGCTGTCTTGGGGGACGGAACGGAAGAGCGGCCCGCTAAGAACTCGACCCGGCCAACTGGGCCCCGGCTAGTGAAGCTCCGGTCAAATTGATCAGGGTCTGTCCGGGCTCGATGGCCTCCCGTCACCGAACCCGGGCAACCAACTCACGCATTGAAGCTCTACCAAAAATACGACTCAGATAGAGGTTGTCTTATTAGCTTCGGCAGGCGCGTAGCGACTCTTTTTCGGAGATTTCGTCGGCGAAGGTGCCGACCGAGATGCCGAAGAAGATCGACTGGTTCCAACGCAGGATCGTCTCGAAATTAGAGTAGACGAGAAACGCGTCACTCGATTTTTTAGCGGGCAAGACGATTCTTCCGCGCATGCCGGCGCTGGGCAGTGCGCCGCCATCGATGCGCACGACGCCGGCTCCGCGCCAACCTGCGAGGCTTCGCGGCTTGGAAAGCGATCTGCGGTTGCCGCTCAGCGATTCGGGAATCTTCACTTCTCGACCCCAGGTCTGGCCACTGCGCCAACCCGCACGCTTGAGGTAGTTTGCGGCACTCGCGAAGGCGTCGGGTATGCTGCTCCAGATGTTCTTGCGACCGTCGCCGTCGTAATCGACCGCATAGTCGAGAAACGTGGTCGGCATCAGCTGCACCTGGCCCATCGCTCCTGCCCACGAACCCTTCAGGCCAGCGGGATCCTGGTGGCCTTCGTCGACGATTCGCAGCGCGGCCAACAGCTGTTTGCGAAACAGCGGGCCGCGTCGCTCGTCGTGCGCGAGCGTCGCGAGGGCGCCGATCACCTGATACTCACCCTGGTAGTCACCGAAGTTGCTCTCGAGTCCCCAGAGCGAGACGACGATGCGGGCCGGCACCCCGAATTCGGAACTGACGCGATGCAGCAGCGCTCGATGTTCCTGCAACATGGAACGGCCCCGCGCAATGCGCGTCTCGGTGAGGCGCGCTGTCATATAACCGCAGACATCACCCGGCTCTTTGGGTTGGCGGCGATCGAGTTCGATGACGGCGGGGATCGGCTCTACGTCTGCGAGCGAGGCGTCGAGGGTGGATTGCGAAATCCCGCTCTGTCTCGCTTCGATCGCGAAGGCTTCGAGCCACTCGGAAAAGTCCAACGAGTTGGCGGCAGCGGGTTGCGCGATCGACAATCCGATGAGGACCAGCGCGTTCGCAGTTGCCGAGTGCATCGATACGAGCCCCTTTGCGCTGCTTAGGAAATCTACCGGCTCGAGTCGCTTCCCCAGAACCTGAGCATTT
>JAFDAW010000208.1 GCA_019313605.1 Deltaproteobacteria bacterium | reverse complement strand
CGCGCTGCTCCATTCGACCTTCGTGCCCGAAGAAATCGATCGCGAGATCGAAGTGGTGCTCGAAGAGATCCGCCGCTCGGAAGACTCGCCGACCCAGGTGCTCGGCCAGGCGGTATTTGGCGAGTGCTATCGCGAACACCCCTACCGCGCGCCGATCCTCGGCACGCGCGAAAGTGTCGAGAGTTTCAGCCGCGAGCGCGTGAAGGCCTTTTACGAGCGCTGGTACACGCCCGACAACCTGCTCGCGGTGGCGGTCGGAGACTTCGACGCTGCGCGCCTGCTCGAACAACTCGAGGCCGCCTTCGACGGCCGGCCGCGTGGTAACGTCGAGCGCAGCCGCACGCAGGAACCACCCCAGACCGAGCGGCGCAGCGTCATCTGCGCGCGGCCGTTCGAGCGCGTGAACATGGAGATCTCCTACCCGGGCGTCCGCCTGCGCGATCCGGATTGCGCGGTGATCGATCTGCTGGCCTTCATCCTCGGAAACAGCGAGAGCAGCCGGCTCAACCGCCGCGTCAAAGAAAGCGAAGGACTCGTCGACCGGATCGACGCCTACTCGTACACGCCGATGGATCCGGGCATGACGAGCGTGAGCATCGGCACCGACGCGGATCGCGCGCTGGATTCGATTGCGGCCGCGGTTCGCGAGATCGAACGCCTGAGAATCGAAGCGGTCTCGAAAGAAGAGTTGGAACGCGCGCGGATCAACTTCCTGGCCTCGGAGCACTTCGAGCGCGAAAGCGTCACCGGCATGGCGCAAAAGCTCGGCAGCTTCCAGACGACCGCGGACGACTACCGCGAAGAAGCCCGCTATCTCGAGCGGATCCGCAACGCGACGCCGGCAGATCTGCTGCGCGCAGCGCGTCAGCACCTGGCACCCGAGCGCATGACGGTCGGAGCGGTGCTCGGCGAAGCCGACGCGCCGCGACTAGACGACGCGAGCATCGACGCCGCCATTGCACGAGGCCTGGAGCAGACGACGCGCAGCCTCGCGATGCCCGCGCAGAAGGCCAAGCAGCGCGAGATTCACAGCTACGAGATGATCAACGGCGCGCAGCTCTACGTGATGCCGCGCCGGTCGGTTCCCGTCGTCGCGGCCCGCGCCGCATTCATGGGCGGAACCCTCGCAGAAGATGAGAGCAACGCGGGCATCACCAACTTCTTGTCATCGGTGTGGTTGCGGGGAACCCGCAGCCACTCGACCGCAGACTTCGCCCGCGTAGCGGAAAACCTGGCCGCCGATGTCGACGGTTTCTCGGGCCGCAACAGCCTGGGGACCACGCTGGAATGCCCCGTCGAGGCGCTCGATCCGACACTCGAACTCTTCGCCGAGTTGCTGCTCGAGCCCGCGTTCGACCTCGCCGAAATCGAGCGCGAGCGCAGCGACACACTCGCGGCGATCGAGCGCCGCGAAGACCGCCTCGCGCAACTCGCCTACATGCTCTTCGCCGAGACCCACTTCCGCAAGCACCCCTACCGGCTCGCATCACTCGGCTCCGCAGAGTCCGTCAGGAGTTTTGACGCCGACCTGCTGCGCGCACACCACGCGCGCTTGATCCGCGGCGAAAATATGGCGGTCGCCATCGTCGGCGACGTGGACCCCGACAGCGTGGCCGCGCGCTTTTCAGCTCAGCTCACCGCGATACCGAGCGGCGGCTTCGAAGCGCCCTCCCCGCCCCTCGAAGCTGCGCCGAGCGAAATCCGCGAGGCCGAACTCCGCAAGGACCGCGCGCAGGCACACCTCGTGATCGGCTTTCGCGGCGTCACGATTTCGGATCCCGATCGATTCACGCTCGAGGTCATCGTCCAGTTGCTGGCCGGCCAGGGCGGCCGGCTCTTTCTCGAACTGCGCGACCGACGCAGCCTCGCCTACACGGTCAGCGCCAACAACAGCGAGGGCGTCGCGCCGGGCCACTTCACGGTCTACATCGCAACCGCGCCGGAGAAGCTCGACGAAGCCCGAGCGGGCATGTTCGAAGAGCTGGAGAAGCTGCTCCAACAGGCACCCTCCGACGAAGAACTCGAGCGCGCCAAACGCTACCTGATCGGCAATCACGCCATCGGCCTGCAACGCAACGCCGCACACGCGGGCCTGATCTCGCTCAACTCCCTCTACGGCCTCGGTCCCGACGCCGACCGCGCATTTCCCGAACAAGTCGCGGCCGTCGACAAGGACGAAATCCTGCGCGTCGCCCGCCGCATCATCGACCTCAACACCTACACCCTCGCAGTCGTCCGCCCCTAGTCGCCATCGGGGCGGTAAGGCGGGGACGTTGTTGAATAGTTGAATTCGGGGACGTCGATGAGTTTCCGAAGACACCACCGAATTCGCGTCCCCGAATTCAACTATTCAACAACGTCCCCGACGGGTCCCCGACAGCGGGCGGGCTCGCTCAAAATCGCGATGCAAAACAGCTACCTACGTCGCCTGCAACCAATACGGCGCCACGAGCGTATCCCTTCATGTCTACCCATGACGCGATTTCGCGTGGATTGCCCACGCGGAGGGGCCGCGCCCTGACGGATCCGCGGCCAACGGGCTCGAAGATCGCGGCGAGCCCCAGGAGGTTTTCGGAATGCGCCTGATCCTCGCGCCTGCTCTCTTCACAACATGGTTATTGGCCGCTCCCGCTACCTGGGCGGCGAACTGCAACGACGGTCTCGACAATGACGGAGATGGATACGTCGATTATCCGGATGACCCCGGCTGCACGGACGCTTTTTCCGGGCCCGAAAATCCACCTTGCGACGACAACCACGACAACGACGGCGACGGGCTGATGGATTGGGACGGTGCCGGCGTTGGTGACGCCGATCCCGAATGCGTTGGCGATCCCACTGGCAAGGACGAACTCGTCGCGGGCGGACCCGGCTGCACGTCAGCGGATACCGATGGCGACGGCGTCATGGACTGCGAGGACAACTGCCTCTTAGAACCGAATGCCTCTCAATTCGACGCCGATGGTGACCTCTGCGGGAATGCCTGCGATACCGACTACACCCAAGACGGTTTTCAAGGCTACCCAGAACTCGGCGTGATGGGCGCCGTCTTCGGGACGAACGACCCGTGTTGCCTTCTCACGGAACCGCCTCGCGCAGTGGTCGGCTTCGCAGATTTTGGCATCTGGTGGCGGAGCTTCGGCGGCACGCCCGGCCCATCCGGAACCACACCCGGAACGATCGCCTGCCCGTAACCCCAGTCGGGGACGTTGTTGAATAGTTGAATTCGGGGACGTCGGAAGAGGTTCAATGACTTCACCGAATTCGCGTCCCCGAATTCAACTATTCAACAACGTCCCCGCCTTACGGGCCGAGTGCGAGGCCTTGGCTGCGGGGGTCGCTGCCGCCGGTGTGCCAGCCGGTTTCGGGGTCGATTGCGATGGCTTCGGCGACTGACCAATCCCAGTCCGATACCTCGACGTTGTGACCGCGCGCGCGCAACGCGTCGATGACGTCAGCGGGGACGGCCGCCTCGACGCGGAGTTTGTCGGGCACCCACTGGTGGTGGACGCGCGGAGCTGAAACCGCCTGCTGGACGTCCATCCCGTAGTCGATCGTGTTGATGATCGTCAGCAGCACGGTGCTGATGATGCGCGGTCCGCCCGGGCTGCCCGTCACGAAGACCGTGCGCCCGTCCTTCGCGACGATCGTCGGAGTCATGCTCGAGAGCGGTCGTTTGTAGGGCGCGACTGCATTGCGCCCGAGCGTGTCGATCAGCCCGTAACTGTTGGGCTCGTAGGGGGCCTTTGCGAAGTCGTCCATTTCGTTGTTGAGCACGATGCCCGTGCCCGGAACCGTGATCCCCGAGCCGTAGAGGGTATTGATCGTTCCGTGTGCGGTGCCGGAATCGTTTTGCGGGAGACCCGGCCCCTCGAGGGTTAGCGCGCGCTCGCCTCCACCCCAGCGCCAGGGGGCGCGCTGCCACCAGGGCGGGTTGATGCGCGCACGCATTTCCGCCGCGTAGTCTTTGTCGGTGAGTCTCGCGACGGGCACCTCGACGAAATCCGCGTCGCCGAGGTGCGCGGCACGGTCTGCAAATGCGAATTTCATCGCCTCGACGATGCGGTGGATGCTGGCCGACGAGCCGGCTCCGTAGCTCGCGAGATCAATGCCCTCGAGGATGTTGAGCGATTCGATCAGCGCGATCCCACCCGAAGACGGCGGCGGAAACGAGTAGATGTCGTAGCCGCGATAGGTACCACGCACGGCTTCTCGAACCTTTGGCGTGTAGGTGCTCAGATCTTCGATCGTGACCAGGCCACCGCCTTCTTGCACGCGGGCTGCGATCGCCCCCGCGATCTTGCCCTCGTAGAAAGTGCGCGGCCCATGCTCGGCGATCTGTTCGAGCGTGCGCGCGAGGTCTGTCTGGACGAGTCGCCAACCCGGTTCGAGCGCGACGCCCGCGGGCGGATAGTGGATGCGCAG
The DNA here is from genome assembly GCA_019313605.1 of Deltaproteobacteria bacterium. Taxonomy (GTDB): domain Bacteria; phylum Myxococcota_A; class UBA9160; order UBA9160; family SMWR01; genus JACZVU01. The sequence continues at coordinate 4,643 of JAFDAW010000208.1, read as the reverse complement.
GGTTTCTGGAAAGCGGCCTTCGAGCCGCGGTCGCTTCCAGGCCATCATGTCGACGTGATAGGGGCTGATCGCGAAACCATCCCGCGCGAGGCGGATGGCCGGCGCCATCACCTCCGCGAGCGTCATCGTCCCGTGGCGCTCCAACGCCAGCGCGAGGCCAGCGACCATTCCGGGCGTGCCCACGGCGAGCGCGCCGTACGCAGAAGCGTCTTCGGCCACGCCGGGCCGCACGTACATGTCGCGGTCCGCGCCGCCGGGCGCCGTCTCGCGTCCGTCGATCGCCACCACCTTGCCATCCGCGAGGCGAATCAAGATGAATGCGCCGCCGCCGATGCCGCTGGAAAAGGGCTGCGTGACGCCGACTGCAAACGCCGAGGCCACCGCCGCGTCGATCGCGTTTCCGCCCGCCGCGAGCATCTCCACACCCGCACGTGTCGCGTCGACCTGGGAGGTGGCGACCATTCCGTTGCGCGAATGAGCGGGCGCTCGGGAGGCGGCGTCGACAGGCCGCGGGATCACCCAATGAAACGAAAGCGCGATCAGCGCGAAAAACAGCGTGTAGAAAAAAAGCTTGCCGTGAGATTTCGACATGGCGCAAACGCTACCACAGCGCGATAGCGACACCTCGAGCGAAGCTCCGCGCCTCCACCGCAACGTCAGCGTGGAGACCAGCCTTCCGATCTCACACGCCCGACCTCGCCGCTCGTTTCATCGACCTGCTCGGGAGCCTTCTCGGATCGGTTCTATATGCCCGCGCCTTGCTGCGCGTCGAACGCTTCGACGGCCTTGCCGCAGCGATGCTCAGCCGCTTTTCCGCAGGCGTGCTTTCCGCAGGTGCACGTGGCGGCGTCACCGCATTTGTGAACGGCACCCTTTGCGCAGTCGTGCCCGGCCGCTGCACAGTCGCACCCGGCGGCTTTCCCGCAGGCTTGTCCGGCATGCTTCGCGCAATCGTGTTCGGCGTGCATTTCGCATTTGTGCTCGGCGCCTTTTCCGCAGGCGCACGTAGCTGCGTCACCGCATTTGTGCTCGGCGTCCTTCGTGCAGTCGATCCCGGCCTTTGCACAGCCGCACGCGGCGGCTTCCCCGCAGGCTTGCCCAGCAGCCTTTCCGCAGCCCTGCTCGACGACCTCTTCGCTGCCCTCGTGGTGTTCTGCGAGCGACAGCGATGGCAGCGCCATCAACACAAACGCGGCCCAGATTGCGATCCATCGAACTCCAACCATCGAAATCTCCTCCAAGAGATGAAACTGCGCGCCGTGGGCGGCTGCCAATCACATCTTCGCAATCGCAGGCTAACACAGCGAAAGCGGATCCATACAGCGCCCCGCTGCTTCTCAAGGCCCTCGGGCGATGTTCCGACGAGAGGCATCATGCGACGCGCTCCGCTGATCCTACTGACCGCCCTGCTGCTCGCCGCGTGTGGCGAAGAAGTCCCGGTCGAAAAGTCCGCGACCGCGGCGGACCTCATCGTCGAGGGCCCGCACCCCCACGCGATCATCGAAATCCGAGATCTCGGGCAGATCCGGATCGAACTGCTGCCCGAAATCGCACCGGCAACCGTCGAAAATTTCATCAAGCTCGCCGAAGACGGTTTCTACGAAGGCCTTACGTTTCACCGCGTGATTCCGGATTTCATGATGCAGGGGGGTGACCCCGCATCGCGCGGCAAGGATCCGCGCCGCCTGGGCAGTGGCGGTCCCGGCTACGACATCCAGGACGAATTCAGCGAGTTCCCCCACACGCGCGGCGTCCTCTCCATGGCCAACAGGGGCAGCCGCAATACCGCCGGCAGCCAGTTCTTCATCATCCACCAGGACGCACCGCACCTCGATGGGCAACATTCGGTCTTCGGCCGCGTCGTCGAAGGCATCGAAGTCGTCGACGCCATCACCGAAGTCGAGATCGACACCTACGGCCGCTACGGCCCGATCAATCGCCCCTATCCCGTCCCAGTCGTGATCGAAGCCGTGCGCATCGAGAGTGCGGGCGTGGGCGTCGCGGGCAACTAACACCGAAAGCAACGGATCCCCTGGCGTCGTTGCGCGCCCCACTCCGGGGCCACGCTCCCAGACACAGCTCCTCAGTCTTGATTGCGAAGCAGCAGTTCCTTTGGGTGGGGATCGAGAAAGGTCTGACCGTTCAGGTAGGCGACTTCGAGATGGCGCGCGTGGTCGCGCAGGAGCGTCACGGGAGCGCCGAGCGGAACATTTCCGACCCGATAATCGCGAATCAGATCCGCCAATTCTGCTCTCGAAGCCGACTCGAGCCGCCTCTTCAAATGTCCCGCTGCGTGTTGCAACACTTTGGCAATCTTTCCGCGAAACACAGGGCGAGCGAGTGCAGCCATGAAGCCACTCTGGTAGGCCTCGCAGATTTCAGCACGCGGCCGCCGATCGATTGACGCGACGAGGTGCCCGAGTTCGTGACAGTACTCGCGCGCGTGTGCCATCAATTGGAGTTTGTGGGCGGTGTGGAATGCGACGAGTTGAGATTTCGCCCAGCGCCGGCCGAAGAGACCCCGCAAGCGGCGATGAGCGAAGACCCTCTCGACGAAGTTCTCGCGCAGCTTCGCATCGTCGAGGCGGCCCTCGTCCTCGACTGGAAGGTTCGGGCAGGTGCGCATCAAATGAGATGCAAAGAGCCCGCGGTTGTCCTGCGCGGGAGATCTTCGATCGCCCTGAACCTTCACCCGCGTCACTCCACAGCTGGGTGAATTCTTTTTGAGAACAAAGCCAGAGAGATCGAGGTCGCGAAGCGCCCGTACCCGGTGCGACGCGAATCGCCGCATCGCACGCGTGTGATCGTGGCCCGACTCGATCTCTCGCATCCGCAACTCTTCACCGGCGCGCACGAGGTGCAGCTTGGGGCGCGGCGTCCCCATGCCGACCTCCATCTCCGGGCAAACCGGAACCCACTCGACGAGCGGTCCGAGCTGATCTATCACGAAGCGATCGCGCTTGTGGCCTCCGTCGTACCGAACCTCGTTTCCGAGCAAACAGGACGACACGCCGAGGCGGATCGGTCGATCCTCGTCGAAAGCCTCGAAGCCATCCGGGTCACCGTTTCGCACCCGTGGATCGTACTCGCTTCGGTCGTTTTCGCGCTGCACCTGCGGATGTTCTTCCGAGTTGCTGCTATCGAATTCGATCCCAACGACCCGTTCTCAATCATCGGGCACCCCTCGCGCGAGTACCTCTGGATCCTCTCGCGGACCCCAACGATGGAACCGGATCAATACGAGCGCGTACTCGAACAGATCGAGTCGCACAGCTACACGCTCGATCGACTCAACCGCACCCCGCAGCCGCCCGAGCCCTCGAGCGCCAAACGCGAGCCCGGTGGTCAGGCGGGTGTCTCGTTTTCAATCAAGCGCCGGTAGATGGCGGGTGGGAAGAAGACCAGCCACATCATGCCGAGCGGGACGATCTCGAGCAGACCGTTGACGACGCCGAGCACATCTGACCACTCGCCCGCGCTCAGGTAGATGAAGTCCTGGGCGACGACGACGATTTCGAGACTCGCCCAGAGTGACCCGGCGAGCCCCCAGAGCAGGAAGTGATGGCAGGTCAGCGGCGCGCAGAGTCCGATCTTGCGGCGTTTGCGCGCGCTCGCGTAGGCGGCCAGTCCTTCGACCCCCATCCAGAACGTGGGTGCGAGTCCGCCCACGAGTTGCGGCCAATAGCCGAAGTTTGCGATCGGATCGACCTGTTCCCAATCGCCCACCCAGGCCGCGCCGACCGCACCCAGTACGAGGCAGACGACGATTGCGCCCACGAGCCAGCTCGCCCAGCGCTGTTTCTTGCGAAAGACTACTTTCGTGAACAGTGCAAAGGAAATGTTGCCCAGGTTGAATAGGAGCAACGACGGATAGGAGAAGTAGGGTGCGATCGATTCTTCACCTTCGACGAACGCGTAGGGGATGTCGTAAATCGCGTAGCCGAACGCCCAGCACAGGAACGTCAGCGAGATGAAATACTCGGGCGCCTGGCCGGTCCGCCGGCTCAGTAAAAAGAGCCGCACACCCACGATGAGGAAGATGACTCCCGCGATCGCTTCCATGATGTAGGCGCTCTCTTCCATGGCCTGCCCGAACCGATCCCCTGATCCGCGTATTGCGGGAAAAACCGCGCTGCTCTTTGGAGTAAATCGGATTCACCTTATACCGACTTGAGAAACTCTCTAGCGGCAGCGCACATCCATGCGCAACTAACCGGCAAGTGTGGGGACCGAGGTCGAACCGCGTGATTTCAGGAAGCTGCCGCGCCTTCGACCCAGCGCTGGTAGGCGGCGGGCGGGAAGAAAACGAACCAGACGATCGCGATCGGGAGGAACTCGAAGAACGCGATCCCAGCGCCCAGCAGCTCGGACCACTGGCCGGTGAGCGCGTAGACGAGATCGCTCGCGGTGACGATCGCTTCGAGGATGAACCAGAGTGAGCCTGCAATGCCCCAGAGCAGGAAGCGATTGCAGACCATCGGCTCGCAGAACCCGAGCTTCAGTTGCTTGCGGGTCTTGAAATACTGGGCAAACCCTTCCGCACCCATCCAGATACTCGGCGCAAAACTGCCGAAAAACTCCAGCCAGTACCAGGGATTGGCGAGCGGATTGTCGCCCTCCCAGTCTCCGACCCAGCCCGCGCC
>JAFDAW010000207.1 GCA_019313605.1 Deltaproteobacteria bacterium | reverse complement strand
ATCCAAGGTGGAGCCCCGGCCCATCCCCCTGATGGACCGAGGCTCCGAGGGCGGCAGAGTGGAAAGGGAGATGGGAATCCCGCCGCCGGTGAGATTTAGTGCGCCCGAAGCGCGGTCCGCGTGCGCCCGGACCAGGCGAGGCCGATCAGGCCCACGCCGAGCAGCGCAGCGGTTTGGGGTTCGGGAACTGCGTTCAGTGGTGCGCTGCCCGGGGTCGGGACACCCAACACGATGAAGTCCATCGCGTTGTCGTTGGTGTCGACGTTCGCGAATAGGCGCGCGAGGCTCGAACCCGCGGGTGTGTCAGCGGCAGCTGTTCCCTCTCCTGCGAAGATCTCGCCAACGGCGAAGATCCCGTAACCCACCGCATCCAAAACCGCGTCCGCGGTGCGCAGCACAATTGAATCGGGCCCATTTTGGAAATCGAAGTTTGCGATCAGGTGCGCACCTGCCACAGAGCTCGTGCCATCTCCGACGTCGTCGGCCAACAACCAGATGCCGTCGGCGGGAAACACGCCCGAAAGCGCGATGGTGGGGCCAGCCGCTCCGTTGGAGCCGTTGATCCCCTCGAGGAACATGCCGTCGAGGGAACTTCCGGGAGCGCCGTAGAGCTCGACGAACGAAAGTCCGTTGTCGGATCCGACGGCGTCGTAGAAGACTTCCGAGATCAGAGTGGCGGCGCTTGCGCCCTGTGGTGCAACCGCAAGCAAGAGCGTGACAGTCCATTGGAATACACGATGCATTTGAGTTCTCCAGTTCGTGAGTGGCGGGACCGGAGTCATGGGGTGGCGTCCGAAAGTTGTCGACCGAACCAGCCCCCCGTCCAGGCGTCGATGCCCGCGGCGAGCTGCGCGGCGCGCAGCTGATATTCGCTCGCGGCCGGGGAGTCGGGCTGCATCGCGAATGCCGCAATCACGCGACGCCGTTCGAAATAGAGCTGGGTGATCTCGTCGAGCACGTCGTCGCGCAACTCGATGATCTCGCGCGCCTCGCGCGAAACATCGATCTCCTCGGGGTGGTAGACGATCTCGCCGAGATCCCAACTCACGATGAGCTGAAGCTCGAGATCGCGATCGTCGTCGTCATCGCGATCGTATAAGTGGCGCATCTCGCCCGAGACGAAGGATTGGTCGTAGTCCCAGTGGTGGCTGCGGTTGCGGTCGCGGGTGGCGCGAAACGAGAGGATCGGCAGCCAGCCGCGACGCGAGACCCCGCGGCGCAGCGATGCAATCCGCCCCGGATCGAGGCTCAGGTAGCGGAGTGCGGCGCGATGAACGCTGTGAACATCGGGTTCACTCGGGTCGAGGATGGGTTGAGGGACTTCGATCGCAACGGCTAAATCGGACGCGGGCTCTGCACCGTCCGGCGAAGTGGAGAAGTCGGCGGCGAACCTTGCGACCGCAAGCCCGGTATCGGTCGCCGCGTAGAGCGCCCCCTCCCCGGTTTCGAGATCGAAGATCGCGTCGGATCCCGAATTGTTGTGCGCGCGGCGCCAGGGTCCGCGCAGGCTCGGAGCAACGAGCAGGCCGCGATCGGTTGCGAGCCAGTAGCGGTCGAGCGCCGCGGCGAGCCGCAGCGCGGACGCGCCGGGAGGCAGCGTCGGCCGCAGTTGCTCCCAATCCGCATTGGCCGCCTCGCGCACGACCAGGTCGGATTCGAAGACGACCGCTACCTCCGCGTCTCCGACGTCGAGAGCAATGTCGATCGGCGGGCGCTGGCCGGAGGCGAATGGAATTTCAACGCGAACCGGCGTCGACGACGCGGCGCGCCCCGCTTCCACGCGAATCTCGCTGCGCCAGAGTTCCCCCCGAATCGCGATCCAGGCTTCGACGAAGCCCTCGCGCTGCGCGAGTGCAATCGCCGTCACAGATCCAGACGGCAATTCCTCCGAGAGCCGTTGCCAGTGCGCCCCGTCCGGAGACACGAAGGCGCCCGCATCGGTCGCCGCCACGACCACCCCATTGGCGACCGCAATGCGCGCAACCGCCCTCGCATCCGGCCCCGGCCCCGGCGCAATCGACTCGACGCGCCCATCCGAAGAGATCCGATAGAGACCGAGATCCGTCGCGGCGAGCAGCGCAGTCGCATGCTCCGTGTCGTCACCAAAGAACGCGAGATCCCGAACCTCTCCGCGCAGCGCAACCCGGCGCATCGGGTTTCCGGGAAAACCGAACACCACACCCCGCGCATCTCCCACGGCAAGACGGCCGGCACGATCGAGCGCAAGCGCGATCACGACTTTGTCGGCTCCCCCGACATCAACCGAGCGCCATCTCAACTCGACGGGCGGCGGCACATCGAGCTCGCCGGCGGTGGCGGTGGCCGCGGCGATTTCTGCCCCCTCCAGCAACACGAGCGCCAGCGCGGCAATTGCGCTGGTGACTCCACGGCGACATCGACGGGCTGCGAAATACATGGCGGGCCGCATTGAGCAAGATGCGTGCCCGCTCCATCGACGCCGGCGGAATCACAGACATTTCCGTGCCCGATCTTCGAACCCGCCGCGCTTGCAAAGCTTTCACCGGACCCGATCGGATCGAACACAGAACCGGTCACGCGCCGCGCACCCGCATGTGACCGGACAGACACACCCGCGGACCGATCGGCCAGTCACATACGAACGGACCAGGCCGACCCCGCTGGACGATCCAGGTCCAATCCAGCCAGATGCCCCCCCCCCCCGAAACCGAATTGTCGGGCAACGCCGCACGATGGGGTCGTGTCTCGATTCGAACCCAGGGCCCAGATGGGTCCAATCCAAGAAGAAGGCTTGATTCGAGCCAGAATCACGCGACAATTGTGGGGAAACCCAACTACTCAGCTGTTAGGCGATATGGACAAAGAAATCGCTGCAGAGCCCTGGTGCGCCTTTGGGGAATTCGATTCCCAGCTGGCCGCGGAGGTGATCCGAAGCTTGCTCGAAGCTGAGGATGTCGACTGTGGCATCGATTCAAGTAGGCTCGAGTTGGGTATTCCTGCTAAATTCGTCCTTTCGGTACCTCGATCAAAGCTCCACCGAGCGCGCTGGATCGTTGAGCAATCAGAACTCACCGATCGCGAGCTGGAATTCCTTGCGACCGGCACATGGACTCACGAAGATTGATTCTCGGACCCCGCGGCAGGTGCCCGCACAACGACGTGGAGGAGAACGAATGACCGGACAAGGATCGGGTGGAAATGTACTGGCGGCGTTGTGCAGCCTCTTCATTCCCGGGCTCGGGCAACTTCTTCAGGGCCGCCTTAGCATGGCCATCGTTCAGTTCGTGCTCGCCTTCGCCTTGTGGTTCGTACTCCTCGGCTGGGCGATCCACCTCTGGTCGGTAATCGACGCTGCGAAATTCAAACTACCCCAAGCGTGATCGAGCCATCGATCCTTGCCATTTCGCATCGACTTCGAAGCGCATTCTTCGTTAGCGCGGCGGACCGAGTGAGGGGATAGCCGCAGCAATTGCTGAACCTTCTGCCCTCTATTTGATCTCCACGACAGTTCGGTACGTCTTGTATTTTTTCTTGGGATCGATCGGCGGCTCCTCATAGGCCACGAACAGCAGATTCGCTCCCAGATCATTCACGCCTTCGAAATACTTCTCCATATGTGGAGCCATTTGATTGGCCTCTTCCATGATGAGATCCGACTGGGAATTCTTGTACTTCGAGACGTATTGGAATGTCGGGATGATCTGGCCCGGCAAACCGTTGACCGTCGTTGCATCTAGCCCATAGATCGCTGGCTTCGAATCGAGTTCTTGCACAACCATCGGCTCGCCGAGTTTGGAAGCGACCGATTTGTACATTTCTGCAAAAAAATCGTTTACTGGGCCTTCCAGGTCTTTCCATTCGAACACTCGAGAGGGGCGAAACAGTCCCGATACCGCCTTCATCGTCAGATAAGCAGCAACGTCACCAGATTTCTCCCTGACTTTCTGGGCTTCTTCAAACCAATCGGGTCCCCGCTTACCACTCCAACCAAAACTCGCGATATCGAAATTGTGAATCTTCCAGCCGTCTTCATACTCCCCCCATACGATTGTATAGAGAGCTTCCGTTTGGCTGACTTCACTCGTAAACAGAGAAACGTATGCGTTCTGGGTATCGGTATTTTGATAGACAAAGTAAGCCCCGGGCTCGTCTGTCAATGCATGAGCCGACATCACGGTATTTCCTGTTTCAGTTCCTGCCAGGCCCGTAACGTAGTGATCATGAAAGTTTTTGAACTTGGCAGATTCAATCAGGCTTCCCATTTTGTCTCTGGCGGCGGGAAGCGCATTTCTGATTTCTTCGGATCCCGATCTTCGACCGAAGAAACTCAAGACGACATCATATTCTTCGTCTCTCAAGGCATTCAGCACCATGAGACTATTCATCTGCATCTGCGACCTGAGCACCGGGTCAATTTCATCGTCATACAGGATATGAATGGTCGTGAAGGAGGGCCTGAATAACACAAAAGCGGCGACCGCAAGCCCCAGAAGAATCAATGCAATCTTTTTCTTATTCATCATTCGTGGCATTCCAATCGACCTTTGGCAGTGTCTTGCGATCAACGCACTCGCCAGAAAGTTAACCGCAAGCCCTGATTGACGCAGCTGGTGACCAGCCTCTTGGGAACTCGATCGGCGATGAAACCTGGCGGTAACCTACCGTTGACTGCGAGGGCTGGCATGATTCTTCTCGCCATTGCACTCTCGTCGTGGTCCGGAATTCCTAATGCAGCTCACTCACTGGGTGCCGAGAGCCGCCTCGATCTTTTCAGAGTCAAGATATTGACCCATTCCGCTCATGAACACCGCGACATCGGGATGTGACATCAGGCCGCGTGCGGCGACGGAACCGAGGACTGTAAACCCTCCCTCCATCGGGCTCCCGCCTTCGTATTTGATCGCTTCTCGAGTTTGAGTCAGACACGACTCTGTCAAGAGCCTCTGGAAGAGTATCGCCGTACCTTTGTTCAGTTCGTCAGCTTGCTCGGCAGAAATTGACGCCATCGATTTGACCTCGGGGTGCGACGCCATCGCGGCGAACATCCACTTCACGAGAAAGTTCCTGTCTGCCTCGGTCGTTGAACGAACCAGACATTTGGTGAACTCGTCACCGTATGGACCAGCGATCGCAAGGCTCGGTGCGAAGGCGAGGGCGAGAGCGAGAGCGAACTGAAGAGCTGCGAGCATCGTAATAAGTCGATGGCGTCTCACTGACTGACTTCCTCCACAGGCTTGCGCCAGGCGAGAATCGATGCTGCCCGCCCAACGTCTTGGCACCAAGCCACACCA
>JAFDAW010000206.1 GCA_019313605.1 Deltaproteobacteria bacterium | reverse complement strand
GGCCTCTTCGAGAGCGGCCTGGATCGGCGCGCGCTCTTCGTCGCCCACCTGATCGGCGAATTCCTCGAGGGTCCGAACCGTCGAGTAGACCAGGCCATCGGCCTTGTTGGAAAGCTCGATGAAGGCGCGCCGGGTCTGGTCGCCCTCTTTCTCGTCCTCGGCCTCCTTCACCAGCCGCTCGACATCGTCTTCCGCCAGCCCACCCGAGGCCGAGACCTCGATCGCCTGGCTCTTGCCGGTGCCGAGATCCATCGCCGACACGTTGACGACGCCGTCGGCATCGATGTCGAAGGTGACCTGAATCTGCGGCACACCGCGCGGAGCCGGCGGAACCCCGACCAGCTCGAAGCGCCCGAGGGTCTTGTTGTCCTTGGCCATCTCGCGCTCGCCCTGGACGACGTGGATCCGAACCACGCTCTGGGCGTCTTCGGTGGTCGAGAAGATCTGGCTGTTCGAAGTGGGAATCGTCGTATTGCGATCGATGATCGCGGTCGCGACACCACCCTGCGTCTCGACACCGAGAGAGAGAGGCGTCACGTCGAGCAGCAGAACCTCGTCGACCTCGCCCTTGATCACACCGCCCTGGATCGCCGCACCACTCGCGACCACTTCGTCGGGATTGACGCTCTTGTTGGGCGCCTTCCCGAAAATTTCTTCGACCTTCTGCTGGATCACCGGCATGCGCGTCATGCCGCCGACGAGAACCACCTCGTCGATCTTCTCGCGCGCGATTCCGGCGTCATCGATGGCCTGCTGGCAGGGCTCGATGAGCCGAGCGACCAGATCCGAGACGAGCTCTTCGAAGTCTTCGCGGGTAATCGTCGCCGTCAGGTGGGATGGGCCATCGCCCGCGGCGGCGATGAAGGGAAGATTGATGTCCGTCGATTGGGCTGAGGAGAGTTCGTGCTTGGCGCGTTCTGCCGCTTCGCGAATGCGCTGAAGGGCCATGTTGTCGCCGCGCAGATCGACCCCTGTCTCGTTCTTGAAGTCGGTGATCAGCAGTTCGCAGAGCGCGCGGTCGAAGTCCTCACCGCCGAGGAAGGTGTCGCCGTTGGTGGATTTGACCTCGAAAACCCCGTTCGAGATCTCGAGAATCGAGATATCGAAAGTGCCGCCGCCGAGGTCGAATACCGCGATCGTCTGGTTCTCGGTATTCGTGAGTCCATAGGCGAGCGCCGCGGCCGTGGGCTCGTTGATGATGCGCAGGACGTTGAGTCCGGCGATTTTGCCGGCGTCCTGGGTGGCCTGCCGCTGCGAGTCGTCGAAATAGGCGGGGACCGTAATCACCGCGTCCTCGACCTCTTCGCCGAGATAATCGGCTGCGGTCTCCTTCATCTTGGCGAGCACCATTGCCGAAATTTCCTGGGGCGAGTAGGCGCGGTCTCCCGCCCGGACCCACGCGTCTCCGTTCTCTGAGGCCTCGATCGCAAACGGCGCGATCCCGCCGAAACTGGTGGCTTCATCGCTGTCGAAACGGCGACCGATCAAGCGCTTGGCGGCAAAAATCGTGTTCTCTGGATTGGTGACGGATTGGCGCTTGGCGATCTGCCCGACGAGCTTCTCGCCCGACGGTGCAAAGCCGACGACGGAAGGCGTGGTGCGCGCACCCTCGGCGTTGGAGAGAACCTGCGGTTCGCCGCCTTCGAGCAGCGCAACACAAGAATTGGTCGTCCCGAGGTCGATACCGATGACCTTGCCCAAGGTTTCTCGCCTCCGTCCCGATCACTACCGGGAGGAAACTCTCCCGGGCTATTCGGTCGTTTCGCCGTCTGCGGGTGTTTTTGCGACCACCACCCGCGCAGGTCTCAGCAGCCGATCTCGGAGCTGATAACCCTTTTGCAATACCTCGATCACGCTGTTCGCAGCTGCCGAATCGTCCTGCACCTGCGCCATCGCTTCGTGCAGCGAAGGATCGAACTGACTCCCCTCCGCGTTAATCACGTGCACTTCGTGCTGGGCGAGGACCGCGTAAAGCTCCCTCTGCACGAGTTCGACACCCTGCAGGAGGCTCGCCAAATCCCCGCCATCGCTCTGATGCGCGTGCTCAATGGCGCGATCCAGATTATCGACAGTCGAAAGGAGATCCTTGACGAGATTCTCGTGGCCGTACTGGATGATGTCCTGGCGCTCTTTGTGGGCTCGACGCCGGAAATTGTCGAAATCCGCGAGGAGGCGGACGTATTTATCCCGATTCTCGACCAGCTGGCCGGCCATCCGCTCGATTTCTTCGCCGCTGAAATCGTCGGATGCGGACGTCTCGGGGGCCTTTACGTGGCCATCTTCGTCAATCGCCTCGGAGGCCTCTCGCAAGGCCGCCTCGAGCTCGGGGTTCGCCGCCAGGCCCTGTTCCGACTCTTCGGCCATGGACTCCCAGCCCTCGGTTTCGTCCAAGGGCTTGCCGTCCTCGTCTCGGGGCTTGCCGTTTTCGTCCTGGGGTCCACCGCTCACGCTCCGAGCCTCCCGGTAATGGCCTGGGATAGGTAATCGACGACCGGAATGATGTGCCCGTAGGCCATCCGGACGGGGCCGATCACCCCGAGCATCCCGAGCGGCGACTCTGAGCCGCCGTAATGGCTTGCCACGAGCGCGCAGCGGCGCAGGCCGGGCTCGTCCACTTCGTCGCCGAACGCCACGCAGACACCGCTGGTGTCGAGCATCTGGTCGAGTACCTCGAGCAAGCGCGCCTTGGTTTCGAGCGCTCCGAAGAGATCGCGAATCCGCTGCGGATCGTGAAACTCGGGTTGGTCGAGCAGTGCGAGGCGGGTCTCGATCACGAGGTCCACTTCACCGTCGGCAGCCACCGCACGGCGGCCGAGTTCGATCGCGCGGGTCATGATGGCGTCGGCCCGATCTCGCAGCCGCTCGGCCTCTTCGACCAACGCCGCGCGCACCTCGGTCAATGTGTGGCCCGCGGCGCGCTTGGAGAGCAGCTCTGCCGTGCGGTCGAGTTCGCGCTGATCCCAATTGCCGTTGCCCGTAATCACACGCCGGTGTGCGCCGCCGTTCTTCGAGACGAGCAGCACCAGCACGCGCTCCGACGAGAGCCGCACCAGACTGATCCGACTGAGAACGATCCGCTCGAGTCGCGGCGCAATCACGAAGCCCAACTGATGGGTGCAATCGGAGAGCAACTGCGAAGCGACGTGGACCACGGAGTCGGGCTCGGCCTCGTCGACGCTGTAGGAGATGTTGCGCATTTCGTACGAGCCGAGGCTGCTCGCGTCGAGTCGCTTCGGGTCGAGCAAGCGATCGACGAACAAACGCAGGCCACGCTCGGTGGGGATCCGGCCGGACGACGCGTGCGGCTTCTCGACCAGACCCATCCCCGCCAGTTCCGCGAGTGTCGCGCGCACGCTCGCGGGCGAGATCTGGATCGGCAGCAAGTGGGTGAGTGTCTGGGAACCGATCGGTGCCGCCTCGCCGACGTACGCCTGCACGATCGCCCTCAGGACGGTCGCCTGGCGCGTGGAGAGTTCGCGCGAATCGCAGCCCGCTTCGGGTTGTCTCGCAGCCACGGCTGCCCTCCATACCCGTAGAGGCTCGGCAGAGCCCTTCATCGAGCGGGTCGGATCAATCCCGGCGCGTCCTTCACGCACCGAAGAAAAAATAGTCTAGCCCGATCATCGGTCGATGGGGGACCGCAGCTGAGCTTTCAAATCGGAGCGCAGCTCTCGGTCCTCAGTCGAATCGGGTAAAACCCGGACCGCGAGCAGCCGACCTCAGACGAACTCGGCGAAGACCGAGTCTGCGAGCAACCGGCCTCGGGCGCTGAGTCGCAGATCTCCGCCCTCCGCCTCGTCGAGCAGGCCGGCCTCGACCAGCCGATCGATCACAGGCCCGAAAAACGCCCGCGGCGGCTGCCCGAACTCACCCTCGAAATCCGCGGCCAGCAGGCCCCGCGAGCCGCGCAGCGCGAGGAAGGCGGATTCGCCTCTCGCGGTCTCCGCATCGAAGACCTCGGTGGGGCCGGCCGCGGGCGGGAGCCGCTGGGCGATCCGGTCGAGATAGGTGCGCAGGTCCCGCACGTTCGAGCGCCGGGCTCCAAACGGCGCCGCCGCGCTCCGCGGCTCGGTCGAAAAGGCGCCGACCCCGAGGCCCAGCACCGGCTGCCGCTCCCAGTAGCGTCGGTTGTGGACGGCCTGAAAACCCGGATGCGCGTAGTTGGAGATCTCGTAGCGCACGAAGCCGCCCGCGCGCAGTCGGTCTTCCAGGGTCTCCATCATCGCGATGGCCTCGCCCTCGTCGGGCAGTGGCAGCTGCCCGCGGCTCGCCGCGAGCGCGAACGGTGTGCCCGATTCGACGGTCAGTTCGTAGGTCGAGACATGATCCGGACCAAACGCCAGCGCGCTGCGGAGGTCGGCCTCCACGTCCACCAGGCTCTGCCCGGGCGCTGCGAAGATCAGGTCGAGCGAGATCACCTGGAAGCCCGCGGCGCGGCAGGCGGCCAGCGTGAGATCGGCTTCTTCGACCCGATGCGCGCGGCCCAGGCGCTTGAGGATCGCATCGTCGAAGCTCTGGACCCCCACCGACACGCGATTCACGCCGATCGCCCGAAAGCCCGGCAGCCGGTCGCGCTCGAGCGTGCTGGGATTGACTTCGAGGGTGGTCTCGACCGGGCCGTCGCTGGGAAACGCCGCCCGGATGGCGTCGACGATCCGGCCGATCGACTCCGGGGTCAGCAGCGCGGGCGTGCCGCCGCCGAGGTAGATGCTCGCGAGACGGTGGGCGCTGCCGTCGGGGTCTTGATACGCGGGGCTGCGGGAGGCGAGTTCGCGCAGCAGCGCGTCGACGTAGCGGGTCTCCTGGTCGGTGGGCAGCTCGGGGGCGCCGATCACCGCGAAGTCGCAATACGGGCAGACCCGCTCGCAAAATGGAACGTGGACGTAGACGCCGACGCTCGAATCGCTCACCCGAGTAGGATAGCGGCTCGGGCGCTTCCCGGGGCGGCCTGCGTTACTCTCCGCGCGCCTTGAGATACCCCGAAATTCGCTGCGAAGTTCTGCCCAACGGGCTGACGGTTCTGTTGTGCGAGAGCCAGCTCGCCCCCGTCGCCGAGATCCAGCTCTGGGCCAACGTGGGCTCTGCGGACGAGCGCCCGTTCGAAAGCGGGCTCGCCCACTTTCACGAGCACATGCTCTTCAAGGGCACCAAACGCCGGGCGGTGGGCGCAGTGGCGGGCGATATCGAGGGCGCCGGCGGCCGCATCAACGCGTTCACCTCCTTCGACGTCACCTGCTACCACGCGACGCTTCCGTCGGATCAACTCGAAGTCG
>JAFDAW010000205.1 GCA_019313605.1 Deltaproteobacteria bacterium | reverse complement strand
GCGATGGCCTGGTTGCGGCCCGACGCCTGCATGGGGAGAACGTCGACGTTCGCGTCATCCTGCTCGGCGAAGCCGGCAACCTGAGTGGGGATGCCGCAATCAATCTCGAACGGGCCTGTCAGGTTGGTGTGCCGCTCGCAGACCACGAATGGCGCCCGCCCGCTCGCGGAGTCGTGGTCGACGCGATCTTTGGCACGGGCTTGTCTCGCGACGTGGAAGGCGTCGAGGCAGAGTGGATCCGTCGCATCAATGCGTGCCGAGCCGAAGCGCATGGCGCGGTGCAGGTGGTTGCCGTGGATTTGCCCTCAGGCCTCTGTGCCGATACGGGTGCGATGCTCGGTGCCTGCATCGAAGCAGACGTCACCGTGGCGCTCGCCTTGCCCAAGCTCGGTCTCACATTGGAGCCGGGGCGCAGCGCAGCGGGGCGGATTTCGGTCGCGAACATCGGGATCGGAGACCCGGTGCCGAACCGATTGCCACGCGCGGAACTCTGGACGCGTGCGTATGCGGGTTCGCGGTTACCGGCGCGACCCGCCGCAGGCCACAAGGGAAGCTTCGGCCACGCGTTGATTGTCGCGGGATCCGAAGGCAAGACGGGTGCGGCTGCACTTGCAGCCGAAGGGGCCGCGCGCGCAGGAGTTGGATTGGTGACCATCGCCTGTCCGGCTGGCCTCAATGACATCCTCGAAATCAAGTGTACGGAAGCCATGACGGCGCCCGTTGCGGACACTCCCGAGCGGGCATTCGCGTCGAGTGCCGCCGAGTCGATCCTCGCATTGGCCTCGACGCGAGACGTGTTGGGGCTCGGGCCGGGGATCGGGAGCAGCGAGGAAACCCAGGCGCTGGTTCTTTCGCTCGCCAAACGTCTGGAGCTTCCGCTGGTGGTCGACGCGGATGGCCTGGTTCCATTTGCGCGGGAACCCGATTGGCTGCGCGAACGCGAGGCGCCGACCGTCTTGACCCCGCATCCGGGCGAGGCCGCGAGGTTGCTCGGGGTCGAGACCCGCGAGATCAATCGCGATCGCCCAGCGGCTGCACGCGAACTCGCAACGCGATTCGATTCGGTCGTCGCACTCAAGGGAGCCGCCAGCGTCATCGCGGCACCCGACGGGCGGATTGCGATCAACCCGACCGGTGGGCCTGCGCTCGCAACGGGCGGCACAGGAGACGTGCTGCTCGGAATGGTGACAGGTCTGCTCGCGCAGGGACTCGACGCCTTCGAGGCGACGGCGCTGGCGGTGTTCGTCCACGGCGCTGCCGCCGATCGGCTCGTGGAGCGAGCCGGCGCGGTGGGCCATCTCGCGGGCGAAATCGCGCTCGAGGTTCCGGCTGCGACAGCCGAATTGCGCGCGGATTCGGCCACTGCGATCTACAGCGATTTCCGGGTCGGCCTTGCGATTTCATTCCCGGAGCCCTGACGCCACCCAGGCCGCTGCGGGTCTGCTGGCTGCGTCGCTGCCAGGCGATGGACTCCTGTTGGTTTTGAGCGGCCCGTTGGGAGCAGGCAAGACTCTGTTTGCGAAGGGGCTTGCCGAAGGCCTCGGGGTGGATCCCGAAGCGGTCACCAGCCCGACCTTCGCGATTTGTTCTGAATACGATCTTGCGGATGGGCGCCGCTTGGCCCACCTGGACGGTTATCGACTCGAAAGTGCGGCTGAACTCGAGAGTGCGGGCTTTCTCGATCTGCTGGTGACGGGTACGATTATCCTGATCGAATGGGGCGAGCGCTTCCGAGATGCGCTTCCCGCGGACCGGATCGAAATTCAAATTTCTCGCCCCGACGAAACGCCCACCCACCGGCGGCTGGACGCGGTAGCCTCTGGGCCCACTGCTGCCCGGGCATTGGCAGAGTGGGGGAGCAAACTGGTGGGCGAAATCGGCCGGCAGCCGGAGCTGCCGGAAGAGAAGGACGGGTAACGGTGGGACTGATCGTTCAAAAATATGGAGGCACCAGCGTCGGCGACCTGGACCGAATCCAGAACGTCGCGCGCAGGGTCATCAAGACTGTGAAGGCGGGCCATCAAGTGGCTGTGGTGGTCTCCGCAATGGCGGGTGAGACTGATGAGCTCGTCGCCCTCGCGCACGGTGCTGGCGGCGACACGCCGTTGGCGCGCGAATACGACGCGTTGCTCTCGACCGGAGAACAAAAGACGATCGCGCTGCTGGCGATGACAATCTCGCAACTCGGACAACCGGCGCAGAGCTTCAACGGTCGCCAGGCGGGGATCCGGACCGACGCCGCACATCTGCGGGCGCGCATCGAGAGCATCGATACTGCGAACCTCCGCCAGGTGCTCGATGCGGGTGTCGTCGCGGTGATCGCGGGTTTTCAGGGTTTCGACGACGGGGGAAACATCACCACGCTCGGCCGCGGAGGTTCGGATACCACGGCGGTCGCGGTGGCAGCGGCACTCGAGGCAGATTCGTGTGAGATCTACACCGACGTCGCGGGGATCTACACCGCGGATCCGAATCTGGTGCCCAGTGCGCGCAAGCTCGATCGGATTTCGTACGATGAGATGCTCGAGCTATCGAGCCTCGGTGCAAAGGTCCTGCAGATACGATCCGCCGGATTTGCAATGCGTTATGGCGTGCCGCTCCACGTTCGCTCGTCTTTCGATGATGCAGAAGGAACCTGGGTGGTGAGCGAGGAGGAAGTGATGGAGCAGTTGCTCGTTTCGGGCGTGACCTACAACCGCAAAGAGGCGAAGATCCGGGTGCGCGGCGTGAAGGACCAACCCGGCATCGCGGCAAAGATTTTTTCACCGATTTCCGGCGCAGGAATCGTCGTGGACATGATCGTCCAGAATCTCTCCCAGGACGGTACGACCGACCTGACATTCACCGTCGAGAAGGCCTCCTACGCGCAGGCGATTGAGATCGCGCAACGCCTTGCGACCGAGATCGGGGCAGCTGCGGTCGAGGGAGACGAGAACATCGCCAAGGTTTCGATCGTCGGACTCGGGATGAAGGATCACTCGGGTGTCGCGTCGAAGATGTTCCAGGTGCTGGCCAACGAGGGGATCAACATCCAGCTGATCACGACCAGTGAAATCAAGGTCTCGGTGCTCATCGATGAAAAATACGCGGAGCTTGCCGTGAGAGCGCTTCACGACGCCTTCGTCGGTGACGGCGCCACCGAGCCAGTGCCGGAAAGCTGATCACTCACCCCCGTGAAGGCTTCCAGATGGAGCAGCGACAGGCTCTGGCGGGATTCGCGCTGAGCGCTGCACTCTTTGCGCTGGCAGTTCCCGTTCCCACTCCTGAATGGGAAGAGTGTCTCAATCCGACCGAATCGGCGGACGTCGCGCAGCATACGGCGGCCGTTCGTTGCGAAGCCCCGCAGCTGCGCGCAGCAGAAATTCGCGGACCCGCGCGCAGACTCTTCGGCCTTCCGATCGAACTGAATTGCGCGGACGCGCGAACATTCGAAAGCCTGGATCGGATCGGTAGCGTGCGTGCGCAGCAGATCGTGGAGGAGCGAGCACGCGCACCCTTTGAGCGCGTCGAGGACCTGCTGCGAGTTCATGGGATCGGTCCCAAGACGCTCGAGATCCTGCGGTCCGCGGTGGCCGCGAATCCGCGTGTTGGAGAGTCGGGTTCAGTAGACTTCCCGGAGTGCCACTCGGAAGCTGTGCGAAACTTCCGGCTGGGCGCAGGAGGGTGGATGTGAAGGTCCAGGGCGGAGCCGAGCAGGTTCGCAGATTCCTCAAAGAGGGACTGTGGTCGGAAGTGCCGACCTCACACTGGATCGTCGCGCGCGCCGTTAGTCTGCTCCAATTCACAATCATGACCGCCGAGGGGTTCGTTCGCGATCGCCTCTTGCTTCACGCGAGTGCGCTCACCTACTTCACGCTGATATCGCTGATTCCGGTTTTTGCGATCGTGGTTTCCATCGCTGCTGCAATCGGAATCGAAGGCGATTTCGTGGATGGATTGGTGGGGAAACTCACGGCCGGCGCGCCAGGGCTTCAGGAGAGCATCGTTTCGCAGATCAAGTCGGCGAACTTCAAGGCGTTGGGCGGATTTGGCGCCGCGGCCGTGTTCGTTCTCACGGTACTCGGGTTGAGCAATGTAGAGGGCGCCTTCAACTCGATCTGGGGCGTCAAGAAGCATCGAAACTGGAGCCTGCGTTTTCCCGATTATCTCGCGATCCTCGTGGTCGTTCCGCTCGTCGCTACCGGGCTTTCGCTCGCCACCGGTCTACAGAGCGAATGGCTTGTACAGCGCCTACTCCAGTACGAAGTGTTCGCCGGAGTTCACGAGATGGGCCTGCGGCACCTGCCGTGGTTTACGCTGGCGGGCTCCCTGGCGTTGATGTTCTGGTTCTTGCCGAATACGTCCGTGCGGTTCTTGTCCGCGGCTTTGGGCGGTGCGGTGTCGGCGATGCTGATTCTCTTCGCTCAAGACTTCTACCTCAGTTTCAGCGTCGGTGTCGCGCGCGCGAATGCGCTCTTTGGCGCGTTTGCGCAACTGCCGCTGCTGCTGGTCTGGATCTACGTGTTCTGGGCGATCGTGCTGTTCGGCGCAGAGCTGGCTTTTGCCCATCAAAACCTGGCCTCCTACCGGCAGGAAGTGCGCGGTTGCACGGCGGGTCCAGCCGAGCGGGAGGCGATCGGGCTGCGCGCCGCATTGCTGATTGCGCGCGCGTTCGACGAGTCGTCGCCACCGGAAACCGCTGACAGCCTGACTGCGCGGCTCGAGACTCCGATTCGCACCGTGCGCGAGATCCTCGGCCAACTCGAGGCGGCGGGAATCTTGTCGCGGCGGGGTGAATCTGCCGCCGATGAGGCCTTTCAGTTGGGCCAACCTTCGTCTCGAATTCGTGTGATCGATGTTCTGATCGCGTTGCGCGGCGAACGCGAACCGGCCCACGAAGACCCAGGCGCGATTGTCGTCGATCGCCTGCTCGGGGATCTCGCTGAGGCGGTTACCCACGCGCAGGGCGCGCAGACGCTCGCGGAATTGCTCGCCCAGATCCCCTCGCTTGACCCTCCAGCGGCTCAGGGTTAGCGTCGCACCCCTTTCCAACTCAGGTGAAGCAATGCGCGTCTACCTCGATCACAACGCCACTTCGCCGCTTCGCGACGAAGTCGTCGAAGCCATGACCCGCATTTTGCGCGGTGTCCACGGCAATCCGTCGAGCGCGCACGAGGAAGGCCGTGCGGCTCGCGCCGCGGTGGACCGCGCGCGGGCATCGGTCGCCTCGCTGATCGGCGTCCAATCAGATGATGTGCTGTTCACCGCGGGCGCCACGGAGGCCAACAACACGGCGCTGCT
>JAFDAW010000204.1 GCA_019313605.1 Deltaproteobacteria bacterium | reverse complement strand
CGCCAGCCCGCGCTCGATCGAGCCGTCGTGCTCAAATCGCTGCGGCGCGAGTGCGCCGACGATCCCCAACTCGTCGCGCGATTCGAACGCGAGGCGCAAGCCGCCGGCAGCGTCCAGCACCAGAACATCGTCGCCGTGCACGACTGCTTCGGGTGGCGTGGACGCAGTTACATCTGCCAGGAGTACGTCGACGGAACCGACCTCGCTGCAGTACTGGGCCAGGCTCGGATCGAACCGCGCATCGCGGGACTCATCGCGCTCGAACTCACGCGCGGACTCGAAGCCATTCACGCGGGCGAAATCGTACACCGCGATCTCAAGCCTGCGAACGTACTGCTCGGCCGCGAGGGCACGGTCAAGATCGCAGACTTCGGGATCGCACTCGACGGCAGCGCACGCGCGCTCACGCAGACAGGCCATTCGATCGGAACACCGCATTACATGTCACCCGAGCAGCTCTACGGCGAGCGCGTCGACGAGCGCAGCGATCTCTTCGCCCTCGGTGTCGTGCTTTACGAAATGTGCACGGGAATGCCTCCCTTCGAGGAAGATGACGAGTCGGAAGACGGCCTGATTCGGCGCATCGAAGCCCAGCGGTTCCCACCCCCGCGGTCGCTCAATCCGCGCGTTCCGCGCGCGCTGTCGCGGATCGCGACCCGTTGCTTGCGCGCGAAGGCAAAGCAGCGCTGGGAATCGGCGGCGATGGTGAGGGCGGCACTCGAACGGCACCTCGGTTCACCCACGTCTCTCGAAGTACAGAGTGAACTCGCGCAATGGCTGAGCGATCGCGAGCTCATCGAAGTGCGCGGCCGGGAGACGGGCGCCGCGAAGCCAGTGACGCCGGCTACGCGGCGCCGCTACGACGCCGCGCTGGGCTGGGCGGCGGCTGCGGCTCTCACGATTGCGGGCATGGCCTGGCTCGCCGCCACGGACACGCTCGACCGCACACTCGAGCGCCTTCCCAATGCGACGGCTCCAACAGCCGCCATCGAAGCGTCGGCCAGCCGGCTGACGCGCGCATTCAGCGACGAGACGGCGGTCTTCACGAACGCCAATTCGACCACCGAAAGCGCACTCTCCCCTCTTCCAGAACAGCCCTGAGCCACCGAACCGCGTCGTTCAGAACCCGACCGAAAAAAGGATGCCCGCCAGGAACTGGTCGTTCTCGCCGGCGTCTTTCAGGCCCTCCAGAGCCAGCGTGCCACCGACATAGGGCGTCAGGGTGATGGTTTCCGAGATGCCGATGGGAAGTTCGCGGTCGCGAAAGCGTGATTCAAACCATCGGAGCCGTAGTAATCAATGCCATAACTGACACCCACCGCCATTTCGACGCTCAGCCAATTCTTCAACTCGATGGATTTTCCAAGATTGAATTCGGCGTAATGCCCGAACCGCAGTTCGTCTTCCATGGAGCCATCGCCCTTGACGTCGCTCCACCAGGCCAATTCCAGATCGACGAAATCCAGTAACGAGTAGGAGACGGCGGCACCGAATTCGCCGGTGACCCAATTTTCATCGGGGAAGGCAAAGAAGATGCCGCCCAGGCGGCACTGGTGACGGCTCCCGACTCTTTACGGATCCATCGCGTGGACCAGCTTGCCGCCGATCAGCGTCTTCACCACGCGAACCTCCTTCAATCCGTCCGGCGGGATTTCGAAGGGGTCTTCGGAGAGCACGATCAGATCTGCCAACTTGCCGGGCTCGATCGAGCCCTTGAGCGCCTCTTCGAATCCCGCGTAGGCGGAGTGGGTCGTGTAGAGGCGGATCGCGTCCATCACACCGAGACCCTCCTCGGGGCAAATCGTCCGGCCGCTGCGGGTCTTGCGGGCGACGACGCACCAGATACTCCACCACGGGTTCAGCGCTTCGGGCTCGGTGCCCATGCAGTCCGAGTTGCCCGGCGGCATGAAACC
This sequence comes from Deltaproteobacteria bacterium, assembly GCA_019313605.1. Taxonomy (GTDB): domain Bacteria; phylum Myxococcota_A; class UBA9160; order UBA9160; family SMWR01; genus JACZVU01. The sequence goes on along the minus strand of JAFDAW010000204.1, from coordinate 3,447 downwards.
CCCGTCGACGAGCGAACGGTAGGGCACGGCCTTGTCTCCCGGTTGCGATGCATCGAGCCAGGCGTCGCCGAACCACCCGAGCGAGCTGTAGGGCGTCGGTACCGGGATGATGCCCGCACGCTTCAAGCGCTCGAGACCCTCCGGCCAGTAGTCACCCGCAAAGTGCTCGATGCGGTGGCGGTGATCGCTCCTCGGCACCGCCTTCAAGGCGGCCTCCACGGCCTCGATCGCCATGCCCTGCCCTTCTCGCGAGGTCGCGTGCATCATCACCCGGATGCCACCCCGATGCGCGGCCAGCACGAGATCGTTCAAGCGGTCTTGCTCGATCCGGGGCCACTCCCGGGCCACACCTTGTTCGTCGCGCCCTTCCCCGTCGACGAAGATCTTGACACTTCCGAACTTGAGCCAGTCGTTGCCGAAGCCAGTTTGAATGCCGAGATTCACGAGGGAATCCAGATCGGCACTTTGGTAGAGGCCCCAGATGCAGGGGCACAGCTGCACCCGCAGTGGCAACTCACCGGCTCGGTGGAGTTCTTGGTAGATCCTCGCGCTCGCCGGCCAACTCACAAATTCGTGTACGCCGGTCACACCGAAGCCAACCGCCTCGCGACACGTCGCCTCGATGGCGCCCTTGAGTGCTTCGTCGGGCCAGGGATTGCGCATCCCCAGCACCCAATCGACGCACTCGTTGACGACCCCGGTGGGCTCCCCGCTGGCGGGATCCCGACGGATTCGCGCAGCCGGCGCGACCGCGTCGAGTTCGGCCTGGGAGGGCGCATCCCGAGAGATCCCCACGGCCTCGAGCGCTCGGCTGTTCAGCAGCTGTGCATGTGCGCTGTAGCGGATCATCACCGGGTGATCCGGTGCGGCCTCGTCCAGCTGACGCCTGGTGGGGGAGTTGCCGTCCGTCTCGAGTATGAACCGCCCCTGCCCGATGATCCACTGGCCCTTGGGCGTCTGCTGGGCGTGCGCTTTGACGGAGTCGAGGATCGCGTCGCGCGAACCCACCGATCCCGAAACCGCGACGTAGTCGACCGGTGGAATGTGGCAGCTGGCGGCCAGCTTCGTGTGCGTCGCCGTGCAGTCGATGTGGACGTGGGTGTCGATGAATCCCGGCAGCGCGACCCGACCCTGCAGATCGATCACCTCGGTCTCCTCTCCGATCAGCGACTCGACGTCGGAGCGAGCCCCCGTGGCGAGAATGCGGTCACCGGCCACCGCGACCGCATCGACGACCGTCGCGGCCGCATCCATCGTGACGATCTTTCCGTTGCGCAGGACGAGATCCGCCTGTCGTGAATTTGAAACACGCATGGTTCGAGATCCCTCCTCGAAGCGATCGAGGCGCTACTAGCTGCGCGTTGGCCTTCGGTCAAAGCTTACGCGGCGTCACGCAATCCCACTCTGGGATCGCGCTACTAGCTGCGCGTTGGCCTTCGGCCAAAGCTTACGCGGCGTCACGCAATCCCACTCTGGGATCGCGCTACTAGCTGCGCGATGGCCTTCAGCCAAAGCTTACGCGGCGTCATGCAATCCCACTCTGGGGTCGCGCTCCTAGCTGCGCGTTGGCCTTCGGCCAAAGCTTACGCGGCGTCACGCAATCCCATCCTGGGATCGCGCTCCTAGCTCCTCTTGTCGAATCTCCGCTCGATCCCCGGCGGAGATGACATATAGTAGAAGAACTTGCCGGGAGCATTGCCCGTGTTCGCGACCTTGTACTTCCAGCCAATGGGATAGTAGGCGCAGTCTCCCTTGGCGAGTTTGTAGAAGTTGTCCAGCTTCGACGCGTCCTTCCCCCACCAGACGGTGAACTCCCCATCCAGGATGTAGTAGAACTCGTCGCTCGGTCCGTATTGATGCGCGGCTGTGCCGTCATCTTCCTCTTCGAGGGCGAACACACAAGTCTCGTCCCCGGGCTCCATGTGGCAGACACCAATCGACCCGACGTTCTCGATGTCGTAGAACATCTTGATCGGCACGCTGATGTAGTGATCGTCGTTGTATCCCGGGCCGACCATCGCGACCTCGTTCTCGCTCACGACCTTGGGTTCCATGGCTTCTCCTTTCATCGTCTTGGCAGCTGCGGAGGCAACTCAGCCCCGCAGATCGGGGCAGCGGCCCGCCCGAGAAATCATACCAGCGGTGCATACCACCGGTCAGGGAAACGGCCCGGAAACCAGCGTTTATTCGCTAGCTCATCCTCCGTGTCCGCACCCTACTAAAGATCCAATTGCGTCTTGACGTATTGATCATAAATAATTTATGATCAATCTTTACATATAGAAATTTCCATAGCTCAATAAAATTCAACACCATGTTAAGAAAGATAGTCCTGATCTCGCTTCTCATATCTAGCGTTGGGCATGCTCAGCAAATTGCAGGCTCGAAGCATGATTTTTCGGTGGGCAGCGGTCGCATAGAAATAGCCGGCGAGTTCGAGATCTGCGTTTTCTGCCATACTCCGCACCATGCCACACTCGAGGCGGCACCCCTTTGGGATCATGAAACCACTGTCGCAAATTTTGAGATCTACACATCACCTACGCTCGATGCCGACGATATCGGTCAGCCTTCAGGCATTTCTAAACTTTGTCTTTCGTGCCATGACGGGTCTGTCGCAGTCGATTCGTATGGCGGCAATACCGGCTATCTCAAGGTCAATAGCGCTGCTACCAAAATCGGGACAGATCTCAGCAACAACCATCCCATATCGTTCTTGTACGATACATCCCTGGCTGATGCTGATGGATTCTTGGAGGACCCCGATGCGAATTGGACGGTTTCAGATTTACTGTTCGAAAACAAGGTTGAATGCCCATCCTGCCATGATGTACACAACAATGCACCTATCCCATTTAATTTCAAATTACTAAGACTTTCAAACGACGACTCGGCTCTCTGCCTTACATGCCATATCAAATAAAAAAGAGTTTCTGCAGAGTTTTGCCCCGCCCACTGCTGGTCTTCTCTGAGCGGCCTTCTCCCCCAATTCTCGGGGCCCACTCGCTTCTTGGGAGAATGACCGGCGCTGTGGCGAAATTGATGGGCACTTGATGGCAGCTGAAGGCTGAATCGGTCGAGGGCCCTCGAGCAGCCCGAAGCTCAATTCATCTTTTTCGAGACCGCGCTAAAAAGACCTCAACTCGCGTGACAAGACTCCGAAGAGAACGCGGCAGTTCACTTTCCTTTCTCATTGGAGGCATTGACGGATGAAACAAGCGATTCTAGGACTATTCACGTTGATTGTGTTTGCGTTGCCGCAGATTGCCGGCGCACAGGAATTCCGCACCAGTCATCAATACACCGCCAAATTCCTTTGCGGCGAAGTGGATCCCGAAGAGGGCCTCGGGGTCGTCTGGGGGTATTACAATACAATCGTCAACGTCCTCGCGACCAAAGACTCGACGGCTGTCGCTTACCGGATTACCCCGTTGAGCACAAACCTCG
>JAFDAW010000203.1 GCA_019313605.1 Deltaproteobacteria bacterium | reverse complement strand
GAGCGTTGGTAGCGCGGCCTCGCGCGCGACACGTCCCCCGAGTTCGGTGCGAGCCTCGGCGAGCGTCACCTTGTAACCGCGCTGACCGAGCGCGCGCGCCGCCTCGAGTCCCGCCGGCCCACCTCCGATCACGAGGACGCTGCGGTCCGATGCTTTTGGCTCGATCCGCTCAGGATGCCAGCCGCGCCGCCACTCTTCGCCCATGGCCGGGTTCTGGGTACAGCGGATCGGCACGCCGATGCGGTCGGCGGCGGAGCAGATGTTGCAGCCGATGCACTCGCGGATGTCCTCGATGCGCCCCTCCCTGATTTTCTGGGGCAGGAAGGGGTCGGCGATCGAGGGGCGCGCTGCGCCGACGAAGTCGAGCACGCCTTCGCGGACCTGTCGTACCATGGTGTCAGGCGACGTGAAGCGCCCCGTGCTGACGACCGGTTTCTTGGTCACCTGCTTGACCCAGCGGACGTAAGCCTCGAGCGCCCCCTCCTTTACATAGCGGGAGCTGCCGATCTCGATTTCGTAGTTGCGGGCGTTGATGTCCCAGAGATCCGGCATCTCCGCCAACATTTCGAGGATGGCGCGGTTCTCTTCGTTGTCAGGGTCTTCGTCGTAGGAGCCGCTGTCGGCGGAGAATCGCACGGCGACGGCGCAGCTGTCACCGATGGCCTCCTTTGTTTCTTCGATCATCTCTCGCAGCAGACGCACCCGGTTCTCGAGCGATCCACCGTACTCGTCGCTGCGCTGATTTGAAGGGTGCAAGAACTGGCCGATCAGGAAGTGGTGGGTCGCGTACAGATACACGATGTCGAAGCCCGCCGACTTCGCGCGCTTCGCCGCGTCGACGTGCCAACGGCGGAGGTTCTTAATGTCGCGCTTGTCCATGGCGCGACACTGGACGGGGTGCGGGTGCCAGCTGGGGACCGAGAGCGGTCCCAATGGGTCCTCGCGGCTGTAGAAATTGGCGGTCGACCCGCCCCCGTGCCACAGCTCCACACCGGCGAGCGCACCGTGGCGGTGCACGTTCTCGACGATCTTCGCGTGGGAGCGTACGTCCTTGTCGTCCCACAGCGAGTGCGAGGGCAACGGCGCGTCGTCGGAGCTCGGATGGATCGAGCAGTACTCGGTGCAGACCACGCCCCAGCCGCCCTCGGCCTTGGTCTCGCGCATGGCCGCCACGCTGTTGGGACGGTTGTATCCCATGCCGGTGCAGTGGGGCACCTGGTAGAAGCGATTCGGCGCCGTCACGGGTCCGATCTTTACGGGCTCGAAGAGAATGTCGTAGCGGGGGTCTGCGGTCATGGATGCCTCGTTTCGTATGCGGATCGTGGGTTTCGAGTTTCAGGGGCCGTAATCGTTCTTCGGATTGGACCTCACTCTCGCGTTCGGCCGACCGATCACGGGAAGCGCGCCGGGAACACGGTCGCGAGGAACGCGCGGCAGGTGTGCTTGATGCCCTCGAAATCGAAACGTTTCGAGCGATCGCATTCCCAACGTGAATCTTGGCCGATGCGCCGCCCGGAGTCCACTTCTAGCTCAACTTTTGTGCTGCATCGACTCCGGGTCATACAACGCTTCGCTACCATAGTAATCCGCGATTTTGCGGAAGAGTCAGATCGTCTATTGGGCATCGGCTCACCCGACTGAACCAGGAGCGCGAAAGTGTGGAACCCATGAACGGAAACGATCTACTGAGCCGCCGACGTCAAGCACTTGCTCCCGCCTACGAACTCTTTTACGACGAGCCCATCCACATCGTGCGAGGTGAAGGGGTTTGGCTTTTTGACGCTGACGGGCGTCGTTATCTCGATTGCTACAACAACGTCCCCTCGGTGGGGCACTGCCACCCGCGCGTCGTGGAAGCCATCGCAACCCAGGCCCGCCTGCTCAACACTCACACGCGTTACCTGCATGAGAAGGTCATCGAGCTGGGTGAACGCCTGGGGGCGAAGTTTTCGGAGAAGCTCAGCGCCTGCTGGTTCGTCTGTACTGGGACGGAGGCGAACGATCTCGCGACCCAGATCGCCAGGACGGTCACGGGTCACTACGGGATGGTGGTCAGCGAAGGTTCGTACCACGGCAACTCCGATCTCGTGCTGAAGCTATCGACTTCCAGCTACCCCGCCAAAGACCGACCCGATTGGCTCGCGGCCGCCACGGCACCGGACACCTACCGCGGCCCTTACCGCGCGGGCAGCGAGCCGGGAGGCGAAGAAGCGCTCGCCGAACGCTACGCGGACTCGGTCGCCGAGGGCGTAGCGGGCCTCGCCGACCGCGGTTACCAGCCGGCGGCAATGCTCGTCGATTCGAGCTGGGACGATAATGGCCTCTTCGTTCCGCCCAAGGGCTACCTGGCTCGCGCGGCGTCGATCGTGCGAGCCGCCGGGGGGCTCTTCATCGCCGACGAAGTGCAGGCGGGTTATTGCCGTCTCGGCGATACCTGGTGGGGGCACGAGCGCTACGACGTCGTTCCCGACATCGTCGTCCTGGGTAAGCCGATGGGCGGCGGACACCCGGTCGCAGCAGTCGTTTCGACCCCGGAGATCGCGGCCGCCTTCGGGGAGAAGATGGATTACTTCAACACCTTCGGGGGAAATCCCGTCGCGGCCGCCGCAGCGTTGGCGGTGCTCGACGTGATCGACGAAGAGGGCCTACTCGAGAACGCCGGTGAAGTCGGTCGGCACCTCGAGCGGGGTTTCGCGGAACTCGCGAACGAGCATCCGATCATCGGCGATGTGCGAGGCTCGGGGCTCTTTTGGGGGATCGATCTGGTCAGCGATCGCGAGAGTCGTCAGCCGTTGGACCGCGCGGCGGCGAAGCACATCGTCAGCGCGATCTGTCGAGAAGGCGTTTTGATGGGACTCATGGGCAGCCACGGCAATGTCCTCAAGATGCGACCCCCGCTTCTCTTCGGCCGCGACAACGCCGACCACGCGCTCGAGGTGATCGACGCGTGTTTGAAGCGCCATGCGTCCTGACCTGGATCGAATCGGGTTGCCGCGGCGGCCGGAGAAAACATCGGCCAGCTTTACGCTGGTGAAGATACAGAATTGACCCGGTTTTATCTGGTTAACCGAGAGCCACCCTGTATGCTGCATGAAACATTAAAGAAGATCGGATTTGAAACGCTGCTTAACTTCTATTGGTTTCAAGATAGATCTTTTTCAGCAACGGAGACCAAATATGGCTCACTTGAAAACCGTTTTATTGAGTAAATCAGAAGAAGACCTGATTCATGATAAGACTATTGAATGCTTACAGGATGTCGGTATCAGGGTAGACAGTGAGTCAGTGCTGGAATTACTCGAGAAAGAAGGCGCGTCTGTTGATTATGAGAATCACCTGGCGAAGATCCCCGTGAAGATGGTCAATCAGGCTCTCGAGACCGCACCAAAGGAATTTACCCTGTGTGGCCGCGACCCAAAGCATGATCTCGAGATTCCGACAGGAAGCTATCCGTATGCCACTACGAACGGGCTTTCTCCCTTCGTCAATGATTATGAAACTGGAGAGTATCGCTATTCCACCAGAAAAGATCTTGCGAGTTTTACAAGGCTTGGAGATGCACTTGATTCAGTTGATTTTCTTTGGACATCGTTGTCGCCAAGCGATGTTCCGCCCCTTTCTGATGGGCCCCATACATTATGGGAGACCATGCAAAATACTACCAAACATGTTCAGGGTGTTACTCTGCAAAGTGCAGAAGCTGCCAGAATACAGATTGAGTTGGCTGCTCTTCTTGCAGGGGGAAAAGAGGAACTGAAGAAACGTCCGATTATTTCCACGGTAGTCTGCCCGATTTCTCCACTCTCTTTTGAAAAACGAGCTATTGAATCCCAGGTCGAGTTTGCCCGCGCAGGCGTCCCGATTGTTGGTCTTGCCATGCCGAGCGGCGGCCTGTCCGCGCCTATTACCGTTGCAGGCATGATGCTGACCGCAAACGCGGAAAACCTTGCGAGCCTTGTGATCACACAGGCTGCGGCACCAGGAGCCCCGTATATTTTCCGCGCGGAATCAAGCCCCATGAATTTGGTAGATGGAAGTTTCAACTATGACGCCCCTGAATTTGGTTTGATTTTATGCGGGATGGGGCAAATGACCAGAAGATATAATTTGCCATCTTTTAACGGTGATTTTGCCGGATTTCGAGTCGCCGGTGACCAACGTGAAACTATGTTTGGATCCTTCATAATGTATTGCGCGTGTTCCGATCAGACTGATATTGTTGCTGGTCTGGGAGGTATCGATAGCGCGAACGGGGTTTGTTTCAAACAATTGCTTGTTGATGCATACACATGGGAGTGCTGTCGCGAATATCTGAAACCAGTAGATATCACCGAAGAGAAGCTCGGTCTTGACGCACTCAGGGATATCGGACCCAGGGGAAATTTCCTGACTCATCGGCATACGCGTAAATACCTCAGGGGTGAACTTATTCGGTTGGATGGAGACAAGTGCGAGTTTCTTGCAATGGAAAAAGAGGAACAAGCGGAGAAAGCCGGAGAACTTGTGAAGAAGATTCTCAAAGAGCATCAGGTGACGCCTCTAGACGAATCCATTGTTAGAAGGGGCTATGAGATCATCGAAGCGTATGAGCAGAAATATGCGGAGTGAGACGTTTAAAGAAGTGTTCGGGCATACGCAGTCCAAGCCGGATTTCGACCAGCTCTGATAAGTCCTACTGGGGCCTCCTCGAGACGTTACTCCCCGCGGATTTGACATCATCCTGCCTTCTCGGACTTGAAAAGACTATTGAAACGCCTATCCGCCTGGGCGGCGTGCGGGTGGTTCCGTAGGGCGCCGACGAACATCGCTGTCTGCCGACTCACCGCCTATCCGCCGTCCTGGCGGACGCGCGCCGGATCGCTGCGCCGAGCCCCTAGCACCCACCCAGCGGGCGTGGAGGAAGCGGCCCGAGGACGAAGCCCGACCCAGCACCAGAAGTTGTCGATGAAGAACTCGTGGAGACGGCGATGAAATGGGCGAAGCTTGCCAAGTCGCGGCCGGGCGCTCATCCTCGGCGTAAGGAGGCTCGATCCATGGCTGACGAACAGATTCCGCTGGGCAGAACCCCGGTCTACGGGCTGTTGTCGGAGGCCGACGTCCAGAAGATCATCGACGCGGTCTTCCAGCTGATGCGCGAGACCGGCGTGGCCTTCGATCCGGACCCCCGGGTGCTGGATCTCTTCTCGGGCGCCGGCTGCGACATCTCGGCGGATCACGTCGTCCGCTTCGAGACCGACTTCGTGAAAGAATGCCTGGAGACGGTGGCGAAGAGCGCCTGGAGACGGTGGCGAAGAGCGCCAAGGTCTGGAATCGGGACGGCACCGACTTTATGGAGATGAGGGAGGGGAACACCGTATTCCTCCCCGGCATGACCTGCATCCAGGTCTTCGATCTCGAGACCGGCGAGCCGAGGGACAGTACCTTCGACGACCTCGCCACCATCACGCGGGTGGCCGACGCGCTGCCGAACATGGACGGCGTGTGCGTCATGGTCAAGGACGTGCCGGACTCGACGCTGCACGGCGAGATCGGTGAGTACTCGACGCTGCACGGCGAGATCGGTGAGTTCGTGGCCATGGTCGAGAACACCAGCAAGCCGCTGGAATACCTCTGCGAGAACAGCGCCGCGTTCGACGCGGTGATCGAGATGGCCGCGGCGATCCGCGGCGGCATGGACCGGCTCGCAGAGAAGCCCTACTTCACCCAGATCGTCACGCCGCTTCCGCTCTACTACGCCAAGACCCACAGCGACCAGATCATGCGAGCTGCGGAGTGCGGCATCCCGGTGCTCACGGGCACTGACTCGATCGGCGGCGCGGCGGTGCCGTACACCATCGCGGGCAGCATGACCCACAGCTTCGCCACGGATTTCGCCGGCGTCGCGCTGTCGCAGCTGGTCCGGAAGGGTGCGTTCTGCGCGCCCTGTTCGGACAACATCTTCATGGAGCCCCTGCGCGGGAATCTCGGGAGTGACGTCCCGGGCCTGCTGGCCGACCTCGCCACACGCCAGGTGATGACCCACCTCGGTCTGCTCCCGATGGCCGGGTCCGGTGGCGGATCGCGTGCGCGGCGCTTCAACCAGGACGCGGCGTTCCAGATCGCAGCGGGGATCGA
>JAFDAW010000202.1 GCA_019313605.1 Deltaproteobacteria bacterium | reverse complement strand
CAAAGGCCGAGTCAAGGTTCGCTGGGTTCGCAGCGCGATTGGGTTCAACCGCAAACAGCGGGCGACCCTCGTCGGACTCGGCTTGAAGAGACTCCACCAAACGGTCGAGTTGGAAGACACACCCGCGGTTCGCGGGATGATCGGCAAGGTGATCCACCTCGTCGTCGTGGAGGGCGACTGATGCTCGACCGACTAGCGCCGTGCCCGGGAGCCAGGAAGCCGGCCAAGCGGCTTGGCCGGGGCCCCGGCTCCGGCACCGGCAAGACTTCGGGGCGTGGAATGAAGGGCCAGGGACACCGCTCGTCGGGCCGGGAGACTCCGTTCTGGTTCGAGGGCGGCCAGATGCCGTTGACGCGGCGACTGCCCAAGCGCGGTTTCTTCAGCTTGCATCGTGTCTCCTACCAGATCGTGAATGTTGGCGTGCTCTCGGTTTTCGAGGCCGGCTCGACGGTGGACGCCGATGCGCTGATCGCGCACGGCCTGATCCGGCGCAACGGTGGTGGCGTGAAGATTCTCGCGCAGGGTGACGCACCGAAGAACCTGACCGTGAAGGTTCAACGTGTGAGCGGTAGCGCGCGCAAGAAAATCGAGGAAGCGGGTGGGAGCGTAGAACTGATCAAATGATCGGCGGTGTTCAGAATATCGCGCGGATTACGGAACTCCGGAACCGGATCCTGTTTACCTTCGGAATGCTGGCCGTCTACCGGCTGGGCGCTTTCATTGTCACGCCAGGTATCAACGCCGACGTGATCCGGAGCTTCTTTCAGCAGATGCAGGGAACGATGTTCGGGCTGTTCAGCATGTTCTCGGGTGGCGCCCTCGAACAGCTGTCGATCTTCTCGCTCGGAATCATGCCCTACATCAGCGCTTCGATTATTTTTCAGCTCCTGACCGTCGTGATTCCGCACCTCGAGACGCTGAAGAAGGAAGGCGAGCAGGGGCGCAAGAAGATCAACCAGTACACCCGCTACGCGACCATCGGTCTGGCGCTGTTCCAGAGCATGTTGATCGCGATGGCTCTCGAGAACGGTCAGTTCGGTCAGGGTGCCGTCACCTTCCCCGGCTGGGGATTCCGACTGATGTGCATGATCACGCTCACCACCGGGACGGCTTTCATCATGTGGTTGGGCGAGCAGATCACCGAGCGCGGAATCGGCAACGGAATTTCGCTGATCATCTTCGCGGGCATCATCATCAACATCCCGTCCGGGTTCGGGCGGCTCCTGCAGCTGATCGAAACCGACCAGTTCAGCATCCTCCAGGCGCTCACCTTCGGCGTCATCGGCATCGGGGTGATCATGTTTGTGGTCGTGGTAGAGCGCGGGCAGCGGCGGATCCCAATCCAGCACGCCCGCCGGGTGGTCGGGAAGCGGGTTCAGCAGGGGGGGATGAGCTACTTCCCGCTCCGCGTGAACACGGCGGGTGTCATCCCCGCGATCTTCGCGTCCTCATTGCTGCTCTTCCCGTTCACGATCGGACAGTTCACGGACTCTCCGGACGTCCAGCGGTTCATCGATACCTACCTGAACCCCGCGAGCATGGTCTATCAGGTCGTCTACATCAGCTTGATCATCTTCTTTTGTTATTTCTACACCGCCATCATGATCAATCCGGATGATGTCGCGGATAACATCAAGAAGTCCGGGGCCTACGTACCGGGGATCCGGCCGGGCAAGAACACCGCGGATTACATCAACCGCGTGCTCACGCGAATCACGCTCGTCGGTGCGATCTACATGTCCGCGGTCTGCGTTCTTCCGACGCTTCTCGCGGTGAAGATGAACATCCCGTTCTATTTCGGTGGAACGGCCCTGTTGATCTGCGTCGGTGTCGGTCTCGACACCATCGGTCAGATCGAGGCCCACCTGGTATCGCGCCAGTACGAAGGGTTCGTCCGAGGAACGCGGATTCGCGGGAGGCTCGGGCAGTAATGGGCGCACGGCGAATGCTGCTGCTCGGCCCGCCGGGGGCCGGCAAGGGTACGCAGGCCCTGCGTCTGGTCGCGAAGCACGGGATCCCGCAGATCTCCACCGGGGCCATGCTGCGCGGGGCCGTCGCGGCCGGGACGGAGATTGGGCGAAAGGCTCAGGATTTCATGGATCGCGGAGAACTGGTGCCCGATGCGGTCGTGATCGGGGTGGCCGAAGAGCGACTCTCGCAGAACGATGCCGAGTCGGGATTTGTGCTGGATGGCTTTCCGCGCACCGCCGCTCAGGCAGAGGCCCTGGACACGCTGTTGGAGCGGATGGGCACCAATCTCGAGCGCTGCGTCGCGCTCGTCGCGGATGAGGACTCACTGGTGACCCGCCTGCTCGGCCGGGCGCAGATCGAGGGGCGAAGCGACGACAGCGAAGAGACGATCAGGACCCGAATGAGCGTCTACCACGCGCAGACGGCTCCGCTGGTCGATTATTACCGGAAGCAGGGGATCCTCGCCGAAGTAGACGGGCTTGGGAGCGTCGAGGAGGTCGCCAAGCGGATCGAAGAGGCGCTGAGCTGATGGCCTTCGGAGAGCAGATCCAGATCAAGACCCGCCGCGAAATCGAGCTGATGCGCGAGGCGGCCCGGAACGTCGCCGAGATCCTGCTCGAACTCCGGGGCCTCGTAGTCGCCGGGGTCAGCACCGCGGAACTCGACCAGCACGCGGCCCGGGCGATCGAGGAGCGAGGTGTCGAATCGTCCTTCAAAGGCTACGATCCCGGCGGTCTGCCCAGCTACCCGGCCGTTCTCTGCGTATCCGTGAACGACGAGATCGTTCACGGAATTCCCGGATCCCGTGTTCTCAAGGAAGGGGACATCGTGGGCCTGGATTTCGGCGTGTCGGTAGAGGGTTATCACGGCGACTCCGCAGTGACGGTGCCGGTCGGCGAGATTCGTCCGGAAGTGCAGAAGCTGCTGGACGTGACCCGGGATTCGCTGGATCGCGGGGTCGGTGCGGTACAAGCTGGAAATCGCTTGTCGGACATCGGGCACGCGGTGCAAGAGCGTGTTGAAAAAGAGGAATTTTCGGTCGTTCGAACCTTTGCGGGACACGGGATCGGCAGCAAGTTGCACGAGCCGCCGTGGATTCCGAACTACGGTGCGCCCTCGCGGGGGCCTCGGTTGTTACCCGGGATGGTGTTGGCGATCGAGCCGATGGTGAACGCAGGCGGACCGGGTGTGCGGATGTTGGACGACGAGTGGACGGCCGTGACCGAAGACGGTTCACTCTCCGCCCACTTTGAACACACGGTGCTCGTTACGGAAGGTGACCCGGAGGTCCTGACCAGGATCCCGGGATCGCACTAGGAGCATGACCCCATGCTGGGGTCATGCGACGCCGCAAAGCGAATCCGTAGGATTCGCCAGCTAGGAGCATGACCCCATGCTGGGGTCATGCGACGCCGCATAAGCTTTGGCCGCAGGCCAACGCGCAGCTAGGAGCGTGACGCCAGAATGGGCCAAGCGACGATGCAACGCGAATCCGCAGGATTCGCCAGTTAGGGATCGGAGAGTTAGCGATGAAGGTTCGAGCATCCGTCCGGAAGATGTGTAGTAAGTGCCGGATCATTCGCCGGCGCGGCGTGGTTCGCGTCCTGTGTGACAACCCGAAGCACAAGCAGCGACAAGGCTAGGAGACAGGGCTATGGCACGAATCGCAGGCGTCGATCTACCCCGCAGCAAGCGGATTGATATTGCGCTGACCTACATCTTTGGCATCGGCCGCACGACAGCGGTCAACATCTGCGCGAAGGCGGAGATCGAGGGAAACTCGAAGACGGATGTTCTCTCGGATGGCGAAGTGGTGCGGCTGCGCGAGATCATCGAACGCGACTACAAGGTCGAGGGTGACCTTCGTCGCGAAGTCTCGCAGAACATCAAGATGCTGATGGATATCGGTTGCTACCGCGGCCTGCGTCACCGCCGAGGACTGCCGGTGAGAGGGCAGCGCACACACACGAATGCACGGACCCGGAAGGGCCCGAAAAAGACGGTCGCCGGCAAGAAGAAGACGCTGACGAAGAAGTAAACCCTTTGAAAAAGGCGGCATGAGTTGAAAAAAGGTGTCCGGAAAAAGGTAAAGAAGAATATTCAGACTGGAGTGGCGCATATCCAGTCGACGTTCAACAACACCATGATCACGATCACGGACGTGGCCGGGAACGCACTGTGTTGGTCGTCGGCGGGTGGCCAGGGATTCAAGGGCTCGCGCAAGTCGACACCCTTCGCGGCCCAGGTGGCAGCCGAAGAGTGCTCGAAGAAGGCGATGGAGCACGGGATTCGCCAGCTGTCGATCTACGTGAAGGGCCCGGGTTCGGGTCGCGAATCAGCGGTGCGGGCGCTACAGGCCGCGGGAATCAAGATCACCTTGATTCGGGATGTCACTCCGGTTCCGCACAACGGTTGTCGCCCCCCGAAGCGGCGAAGGGTCTAGGAGGAGCAGATGGCTCGATACAAGGACGCGGTCTGTCGCCTCTGCCGGCGGGAGGGAACGAAGCTCTTCCTGAAGGGAGATCGCTGTTTCAGCGCGAAGTGCGGCATCGAACGTCGAGCGTATCCGCCGGGCCAGCACGGCCAGGGCAGGGCGCGGTTCTCCGATTACGGTGTGCAGCTACGCGAACAGCAGAAGGTCAAGCGGATGTACGGCCTGCTCGAGAAGCAGTTCGCCGACACGATGAGCCGGGCATCGCGCATGAAGGGGCGAGCGGGCGGGAACCTGCTGGTTCTCCTCGAGCGACGTCTCGACAACGTGATCTTCAGGATGGGTTTTTCGACGTCTCGTGCCGAGGCGCGCCAGCTAGTGAGGCACGGCCACTTTCTCATCGATGGCCGTCGCGCGAGCATCCCGTCGATGCTCGTCAAAGCCGGAGCCGTGATTTCGGTCGCCGAGAAGTCGCGCAAGATTGCCCGGATCTCGGGAGCACTCGAAACGCTCGAGAGCCGCAGCATCCCTCAGTGGGTGGAAATCAACAAGGAATCCTTTGAAGGTACCGTGAAGTCTCTGCCCGTTCGGGAAGACATCACGATGCCGATTCAGGAACAGCTGATCGTCGAGTGGTACTCGCGCTGATCACTCCGAAACAGCCAGATTGGGGGTATTGACCGTGCAAGAGCAACTGGTCGCAAGAAATTGGCGTGAACTGATTCGTCCTCGAATGATCGAGTCGGACGATTCCCAGACGGATCGCTACGGGAAGTTTTCCTGTGAGCCGCTCGAGCGCGGCTTCGGGACCACGCTGGGCAACGCACTTCGCCGCGTGCTTCTCTCGTCCCTCCAGGGCGCGGCGATCACATCCGTCCGCGTCGAGGGTGTGATGCACGAGTTTTCTTCCATCCCGGGAGTCGGGTTCACTCCGAGGAGCCGAAGTTGCTGCGCATTCGCCGCAAGGGTGAGGGCATCCTGACGGCGGGCGATCTGGTCGCAGACGATCCGACCGTCGAGGTCCTCAACCCGCAGCAGAAGATTGCAACGCTCTCTTCGGAAGCGGATCTCGAGATGGAGTTCAGCGTCGGCGTAGGCAAGGGGTATCGACCTGCGGACGCGAACAAGAGCGAAGAGATGTCGATCGGAACGATTCCGATCGATTCGATCTTCTCGCCCGTTCGCCGGGCCAACTATGTGGTGACGCCCGCTCGCGTGGGACGCGATACCGACTTCGACAAGCTGACGCTCGAGATCTGGACCGACGGGACCATCGCGCCAGTCGAGGCATTGGCATACACGGCGAAGATTCTCAAGGAGCAGCTCACGATCTTCATCAACTTCGACGAGCCGGTCGAGTCCGTGATTCCGGCCGCCGATGAGCCCACACCGCTGAATCCCAACCTCTTCAGATCCGTCGACGAGTTGGAGCTTTCGGTGCGGTCGGCAAACTGCCTGCAGAACGCCAACATCCGTTACATCGGCGAGCTGGTGCAGAAGACCGAAGCGGAGATGCTCAAGACCAAGAATTTCGGTCGGAAGTCTCTCAACGAGATCAAGGAA
>JAFDAW010000201.1 GCA_019313605.1 Deltaproteobacteria bacterium | reverse complement strand
CGAGCGCGACCTGTCGAAGTACCGCGAGGCCATCGTCGAAGCGACGCCTGCGTCCTGACTTCCGATCGGAAGCGCGCTTAGATCGAAAGCGCACCTAAATCGAGAGCGCGCCTAGATCGAGAACGCATCTACGCGGATCCGCTCGGCGGCATCGCAGAGAAGACTTCGCTCAGATGCGAAGTAGCGGCCGCCTCTGAGTGCCCGGCCTCGGCCAGGATCTCGCGCTCCAGTTCTCGGGCGACCGCGAGATTCCGGCCGAGCTGCGCGAGCAGCGCGTCGTCGTCGCAGTCGCGCAGCAGGTTGCGGTTCATCTCGGCGAGAAATTCGATTTCCGCGTAGTCGACGAATGAGCCGGCTGCCGCGCCGCCCTGCTCGGTCTTCGACCACTCTCGGAAGAAGGACTGCATGCCGACGTTCAACTGGGCGAAGCCCTGGAGGATGGGGCCGACCCGTTCCATGAACGAAGGGTCGACGAACTTGTTCCGGAAGAAGAGCAGCGCGATGCCGCCCCAGTACATCGTAAAGTCCCAGATGATCTTGGTGCTCAGTACCCTTCCGCTGCCCATCAGCGGATACTGACGGTGGTAGGTGAGCAGGAAGGTGCGGGCCAGGGAGCGGAAGAGCTGGTCGTAGATCGTCGCGAGTTCGTCGATCGCGCTCCCTTCGAGGTCTCGGGCGATCAAATCGCTGCAGAATCCGTTGGCGATACCGATGAAGTCGCTTCCCGGCGAGTAGAACGGGTCGACGAAGAAGCCCGCCTCGCCGACCAACACCCAACGCTCGCTGCTGTACACCTGCTTGGCTTCGTGGGAGAAGTGTTTGAGCGCCCGGAAATCCATCTTCTGGTCGGCATGGGCGCGCACGACCTCCGCACACTGGGGTTCGTTGCGGTCGAGCCACGCCAATGCGGCGTCGAAGGTGTGGAGTTTGGCAAACGGGTGCAGACGTTCGTCGGAGACGATGCCGACACTGGTTCGATTTCCGGCCAGCGGAATCAACCAAACCCAATAGCCCTCACCCATCAGGTGGTTGGTCGACAAGCGGCGGGAGTGTTTGTTGCGCGCCCGCCACGCGAGATCCTCCGACCAGCCGTCGGGGTCGATCGGGTGGTCGATCCGAAACCAGACCGCATTTACGTCGTGGCGACTGGGAAGGGCCAGGCCGAGCTGTTTTTTGAGCAGTGAGGCCCGACCACTGGCGTCTGCGACCCATCGGCAAGCTACGTCGAACGCTTCCGTCGAGCGCTCGATGCGGACGATGTGGTCCGCGTCGCCGGCGCCGAGCGCAATCTCGGTGACTTTGCAGCCGTCTGCGAAGTCGATTCCGGCTGCCTGGGCCTTGCGCGCCAGCCCGGCCTCGAAGCGACCGCGATCGATCTGAAAACTCGGAACGAACAGAAAATGACTGGGGCCGCACTCGAGCCGACTGGCAATGTCCCGATTCTCACCGTGGCTCATGAAGAAGCGAAGCCCAAATTTGCGCAGCTCGCCGTCGAGTAGATCTGCGAGTCCGAGGACTTCACTAAAGTAGTGGCTTCCGCCTTCGACAGACGATTCGCCGACCTTGTGCGCGGCCTCCGGCGGCGGGTGCAGGTCGCGTTCCGCAACGAAGATGCGGATTTCGGGCTTCCTCTTCTGGAGTTGGAGTGCGAGACAAAGGCCGGCAAGCCCTCCGCCCGCAATTACGACGTCGTATCGATCGCGAATATCCATGTTTCTACCCCAGTCCGCCATTGACAGAGATCACTTGTCCCGTGATGTAGGACGCTTCGGCCGAAAACAGGAAACCGACGGCGGCGGCGACTTCTTCGGGCTTCCCCATCCTCTGCATGGGAATCCAACGCGAGATTTCTTCGACGGGGAGTCCCTCGGTCATTTCCGTTTCGATCAGTCCCGGAGCGACACTGTTGACCGTGATGCTGCGCTTGGCGAGCTCGAGCGCGAGCGAGCGTGTGGCCCCGATCAGGCCCGCCTTGGAAGCGCTGTAGTTGACCTGTCCGCGATTTCCCATCACGCCCGAGGCCGACGCAATCGTCACGATCCTCCCGCCGTTGTGCGCGCGCACCATCGGCATCACCAGCGGCTGGACGACGTTGTAGAAACTGTCGAGGTTCGTGCGGATCACACGGTCCCAGGCTTCCCCCTTCATGCCCGGGAATGGCGCGTCTTCGTGAACGCCGGCGTTGCACACCACACCGAAGAACGCTCCGTTGGCCGCCAGGTCCGACTCGAGGGCTTCGGCGCAGACCTCCCGATCGGCGACGTCGAAGGGGAGCAGCGCGGCATCGCCGCCGAGATCTCGAACCATCGCCTGGGTGCTCTCGGCTTCTTCACGCCGTTGGCGGTAGCCGAGCGCAACGGAAAAACCCGCCGCAGCGAGTTGGAGCGCGATCGCGCGCCCAATGCCGCGGCTCGCACCCGTGATCAGCACCCTACCCGCCACGCCCGATCTCCCGAGATTCGTCGTCCTGAAGCAGGGCCCAATGCTCTCACTCCCCGCCAGCGAGGTCAAATCGCCTACTCTTGGGCCGTCCCGGGGCCGCCAAGGGCCGTGGCGCAATCTGG
Organism: Deltaproteobacteria bacterium; assembly: GCA_019313605.1. Classification (GTDB taxonomy): domain Bacteria; phylum Myxococcota_A; class UBA9160; order UBA9160; family SMWR01; genus JACZVU01. The sequence continues at coordinate 2,812 of JAFDAW010000201.1, read as the reverse complement.
AGTCCGCTCCGATGAGAGTCGCGTTCGTTTCTGGAAATCGCGAGCTGCTCCCCGACGCGGCCATCCCGATCGGAATCCTCTCGGTCATCGCGAACCTGCCGAAGCGACACGAGGCGATCCTGATCGACCTCTGCTTCGAGGACACGCCCGCCGAGGCCCTTGCCGAGAGCCTGGGCGCATTCGAGCCAGACATCGTTGCGCTCGGAATGCGAAACATCCAGAACGCCGATTATTCCGGGACGTCCAACACGCTCGCGTATTACGACCAACTGATCGGAGTGATCCGGAGCACGACCGAAGCACCCATCACCATCGGGGGCGCCGGTTTCAGCGTGATGCCCGCCGAGCTGATGAAGCGCCTGCTGCCCGACTTCGGGATCTCGGGTGAGGCCGAAGAAGCATTTCCCGCGCTGCTCGACCGGCTCGAGGCCGGGCTGGGTTTCGACGGGATCGGCAACCTACATCGGCTCGGAGACGGCGACGTCATCTCGAACCGTCCAGCACCGGGCTTTCTCGACATGAGCACACTGTCGCCCGCGGATCGCTCGCTCGTCGACCCACGCTACTACGAGCGCTTCGGGATCGAGTCGCTCCAGACCAAGCGCGGCTGCCCGCTTCGCTGCGATTACTGTACCTATCCCATCATCGAAGGCCGGGTCGGCCGCGTCCGGGAGCCCGCGGCCATCGTCGACGAACTCTTCGCGAGCCTCGAGCAGCAACCGGCGACGTCGCACGTCTTCATGGTGGACTCGGTGTTCAACCTTCCCAAGGGCCACGCCAAGGCGGTGTGCCGCGAGATGATCGATCGGCAAGTGACGATTCCGTGGACCTGCTATGCGAATCCGCTCGGTTTCGATCTCGAGCTCGCCGAGTTGATGGCCGAAGCGGGCTGCGCGGGGATGGAGGTCGGCGCCGACTCGGGTTCGGACGAGATTCTCACCCGGCTCCGCAAAGGCTTCACCACCGAGCAGATCCGCAACCTCCACCGGCTCGCCGCGCAGGTGGGCATCCCGGACTGCCACGCTTTCATCCTCGGCACTCCGGGAGAAACCTTCGACGACGTCCTGCGAACCCTCGACTTCATCATCGACCTCGACCCCTTCAGCGCGATTCTGATGGCCTGGGTCGACGATGCCGATGCACTCGATTCCGCGGCTGCGCGCGAGCGCGAGAAGTTGCGCGAATCGATCCTGAAGCGCCTCGAGGAACACAAGACCGAGTTCCCGTGGTGGAGCATCCCCGCACTCGGCGTGAACTACGACGCGAAGCTCTTCGATCTGCTACGCGCCAACGGTTACGACGGGCCGCTCTGGCGCCACATCCGGGGGTTGGTGCCCGCGGCGACAGATAAACGCCGCTAGCGAGACCGGCGCGGGAGAATCTCGCCCGAGCCGGCTCGAAATCAGATACCGGCGACGATCCGGTCGGCCAGCGTGTTGACCATCCGATCGAAGCGCTCGACGGCTCCCGGTCTGATCACGCCGGCGACCGCCGTCGACGTATTCGTTGCGAAGCTCTCGGTGGGGGTGCCGCCTCGAATGACCTCGACCGCCACGTCGATCCGATCCGCCCCAGCCATGGGCCCCAACCAGAAGCCGGTGGAACCGGACCGCAGCCGAAAGCCGGTCACCCGGATGTTCAGCGCGTCGGGGAGTTGGCTTTTCCCACCACCCGACCAGAGTTTCTGTAACACCTTGTTCGCAATCTTCCTGGTTCCGGCCTGCCGGAGGAAGACCTCTCTGCGCTCCCCGCTGAGCCCGCTGGCATCGACGCTCACCGTGACATCCTTGCCGCCCGCTTCGATAGAATCGGTGGCGGCGAATTGGATCGTCCCGCTGCCCGGCGCGGCCGCGCAACCGACGAGCGCAAGTGCCGCGAGGAACACGACGAGGTGAAAATACCGTTGACGCGGCGAACAAGGATACGGGTAACTCATAGTCGTGATACGATATCCCAATCACACTGGAGGAAACAATGCGAAGTGCGCAAAACATTACTCTAGCCGCCGCAATCGCCTTGCAGATCGTTTTTGGTTCCGCTTGTACGTCGCCGGTGCCGCCCACTGTAACTCGAGCCCCAGCGATGGCTCTGAAGGCAAATCCCTCGATCTTTGTTCAAGCCACCGCACAAAGACCCCGGATTGAAGAATCGCTGCGCCAGGCGGGCGCTCGCGTCGCTGAATCGTATGGGGAAGCCGACTACATCTTGAATGTCAACGTGGGGAGAAGACGCGGAAACCAGGCCTGCGGGGGCAGCAGCAACGTCGCGTATATCCTGGATGGCAGAGCAGGTCACCTGATGGTGATGAAAGGGCGCGGAATGACGGGAACCTGTACCCCCAATATTTTCGTCGACATGAGTCACAAGCTCGTTACCTACTTCGGGAGTTGAGGCCACTCGGGGGAATCATGCGAACCGCGCAACCGATTTTGCTCGCGGGCCTGATCGCCCTGCAGATCGTTCTCGCAGCTGGTTGCACGAGCACGATGGCACCCGTTGTGACGCAGACTCCGTCGGCGTCTTTGAGCGCGCACCCTGCAATCTATCTTCAGGCCAGTGTGCAACGGACGCGAATCCTCGATTCGCTGCACGGTGCGGGAATCCGCACCACAAATTCGGCCCAAGAAGCCGACTACGTTCTGACGGTCGTCGTAGGCAAGCGGCGTGTCAAGATGCAATGCGGGGGGATGCACAACATCATCTACATTCTGGGTGGGAAGGGTTTCCAGTTGATGGAAATCAAGGCCCGCGGAATGACGGGAGAATGCATCCCCAATGTCCTGGACGAGATGAGCCAGACGCTCGCAAGCTA
>JAFDAW010000200.1 GCA_019313605.1 Deltaproteobacteria bacterium | reverse complement strand
TGCCGTCGAGCGGATCCGCGTAGACGCGTTCTCGATCTAGGCGCGCTCTCGATTTAGGTGAGCTTTCGATCTAAGCGCGCTTCCGATCGGAAGTCAGGACGCTGGCGTCGCTTCGACGATGGCCGCGCGGTACTTCGACAGGTCGCGCTCGGCTCGCAAGATTGAAAGCGGCTCGAGGGTGTTGCAGTCGATCACCCCGACGGTACCGGTCTGCCGACGGTACTCGATGAAGAAGTCGGCGATGCCGAGTTCCTCCGCCGTGGCCTTCGACGCCTCGATCGCCGCCCGGTCGGTGACGTCCAGCGTCACGAGGGTGGCCTGATCACCCACGTCTACCCGGAGCTGCTCCCAGATCGGCGCGATCGCCTCGCAGGCGCCGCACCATTCGGCGTAGATCTTCACCACGTACGGCCGCCGCGAAGATCTGGTGGGGAAGGCCAATCGCTTCTACTTGCGATATGGCTCCGAGGTCGAAAACCTGCGCCGGCTGGTCGAGGTCAACCTCACCCATCTGTGTATCGCGTACACGATCAACAACCAGCTGCCCCGTTCTTATTCATGCACTAACGCGCGCGAACGACTCGAGATCGACGACCTCGGTCCGCTGAAGATCGTTGAGGATGTGGTAGCGCTCTGAGTACTCCTGCCAGAGCGTCACGAAGGCGTCTCCGAGCTCGCGTTCCGTCATGCCTATGGGCTGGAAGGTGACGTTCGCGCCGTTGTAGCGGCGCCAGTCCGTGTGGAGAATGCGCCCCTGTCGCACGAGGTCATCCCACATCACGGTGCCCGGCCAGGGCGTGCGCAGGCAGAACTGCGCCATCCGGATGTCGGCTTCCTCGCAGAACGTCAGGATGTTGTCCACGATGGCCGGCGTGTGGTCGTCGAAGCCGAGGTGGAAGGCCGCGTAGACGAGCACTCCGGTGTCCTGGAGCATCTTCGTCTGATCGATCATCTTCGCGCGAAAGCGGGCCGAGCCGCGCGTGAGCGCCGCGTTCGAGATCGGGTCGAAGCCGAAGGTCGTGTAGGAGACCGTCGCCCCCGCTTTCGCCATGACCGGCGCGAGCTCAGAGTCAAGCTGGTAGATGGGCACGGTCGACGTGAAGAAGCCCCGCGGCGCTCCGAGCCTGCCGATCTCGCCGAAGACATCGAGGAGGAACACCCGCGCCTGCGGGTGGCCGTTCGCGTGATGCATGAAGACGACGTCGTCGGTGATGAAGCACATCGGGTAGCGCATGGAGGCGACCTCCTCGACGACCTGCCCGATGTCTTTGTAGCGGGCGCACGTGCCCTGGACTTTGGGCACGACGCAGGCGCCGCAGCGCATGTCGCAGCCGCGCGAGAGTTCGAGGTAGTCGAGGTGGATGTCGTAGCGCTCCGAGGCCGGGTGTTCGTAGATCGCGCTCCTGGCCGGCGTCGGCAACGCGGAGGCCGGCGTCGCAGTGGGCTGGCTGTAGCGGGACCGATGCTCACCGCGCTCGACGTCGTCGAGGATCTCTGCCCAGATGAGTTCCGCCTCGCCGACGCAAACGATGTCGGCGTGCTCCGCGGCCTCGTCGGTACGGACCGTCGGGTGCACGCCGCCGACGATCACCCGCTTACCGACCTTCCGGAATCGATCGCAGATGTCGTAGGCCCAAGCGGCCTGCGGGGTGAAGAAGCTCACCGCCACGACTCGTCGACGAACTCCACCTCGTGGTGCTCGGGCGTGACGGCGATGAGCGAGGGGATGCCGAGGGCAGGTGGGTACGAGTAGCCGGCGAAGCGCTCTGAACCGGCGAAGTGTACTCCGGGGAAGCTCTCCAGGTACTTCGGAAAGCGGGGGTAGACGAAGAGGATCCTCATGCTGCCCGCCCGGACGACAAAGGGGAGGCGGATCGCCCCCCCCGATGGGAGCGAGCATAGGCCATAGCTGCCCTAGCGACCATGTCGGCGGCCGACAGCGCTGGCCGAGGGTTTGCGGATGTCGCGTTCCATCTCGGAGGTCAGGGCGCGGGCATTGCCTTGGCGATGGCCTCCCGGTACTTCGAGATGTCGCGTTCGGCTCGCAATATCGCAACCGTCTCGTGGGTCTCGCAATCGATCACGCCGACGGTGCCGGTTTGCCGACGGTACTCGACGAAGAAGTCGGCGAATCCGAGCTTTTCCGCGGTGGCTTTCGATGCTTCGGTCGCCGCCCGATCGGTGACGTCCAGGGTCACGAGTGTGACCTGGTCGCCCACGTCCGTTTTGAGTTGCTCCCAGGTCGGCGCGATCGCCTTGCAGGATCCACACCATTCCGCGTGGATCTTCACCACGTATGGCCCGGATGTGCACGACAGGGATTCATCGTTGGCGATCGCAGCCGACGCCAGCAAAATGACCGAAGTCAGGGTGAATCCGACAATTGTTCGCGTAGCGAAATCCATGGCCTGTATCCCTCTTGCGGTAAGGAGTGCTCCTATCTTATCGCAGGCCGGTCAGTCGTTCGCCCGCCGTTCGCCCTACTCGATGATCATGTAGACCTTGCGGACGGTTTCGACCACTTCGCTCGTGCCCTTCCAGCCCTTGGGGAAGACCCAGCTGTCGCCGGCTCGGATCTCCGTCACCTGCCCAGACTCCGATGTCAGCACCCAGTGGCCCTTCAAGAGGTGACAGAATTCCGTGATCTCCAGGTCGAGTTGGAGCTTGCCGGGGCCGCATTCCCAGGTGCCCGCGGTGAGATTCCCTTCCGAAAAGAAGCCGGCATCGGTCTGCACGGGAAGGTCGCCGATGGGAACGCCGAAGGACTCCGCGCCCTCCAGGTTGGTCAGTCCGAGGCACTGCTTCTGAATCGAAATCTCCGGCATGGTCCGTCTCCTTTTGGATGAGAATGGTCGCTCGCCGCTCAGCCAGCGGCGAAAACGAGGGGCCCATCTTTCCCAATCTCGTCGGTCGTTGCAATAGGCGGTGCTGCCATCGTAGGCGTAGGCGGGGACGTTGGTGAATATTCACCCCGTATTGACTGGTGGTGAATTGGCATCGATTCGGCAAGAGGGCTGAATATTCACCAACGTCCCCGCCTGCCGCGCCAAGCAAGGCGTTCTATCCTGTCCGGGATGTGTCAGCCTCCCCATTGGATATGCCAAATCTCAGCCGTGAGGGTGGGTCTCGTAATGGATCGCAGATGAAATCCAGTCACCGCGAAAATCTGGCGCGGAAGGCCAATCGCTTCTACCTGCGATACGGCTCCGAGGTTGAAAACCTGTGCAGGCTGGTCGAGGTCAAGCTCGCCCAGTTGTGCATCGCCTATACGCTCAACAACCAGTTGCCGCGCGAGGCACTCGAAGTGGTTGCGCGCGTCAAGCCGCAAACCAGTTTTATCGACAAGCTCGAACGGCTGGGTTGGCCCGAATTCTATTACCCGACCGACATCATCCGGGATCTGATCGGTGCCCGAGTAGTTTGCTGGTTCGTCGACGATTGTTACGGGATCCAGAAGATGATCGAACAATCGCATGGCTTCAGCGTCCATTCTGACGAGACCGAAGATTTCATCGCCAAAGCCAAGCCCTCGGGCTACCGGTCGATCCACCTGATGGCGGATTTCACCTATGACAGTGTCACCAGAGGTGGTGGTTCTCACGAACTCACTCCGCGCACGATGGTGTGCGAGATCCAGATCCGCACCCGCTTGCAGAATGCCTTCGGTCAGCTGACCCACGATTTCCCGTATAAGTCTTCCAACTCTGAAGCCGGCAGGCAGTATTAGGCGATGGTCGCTCAGATGGCCGAGTCTCTCGCCGAACAGGACCGCGCCGCCTCCCAGATCCGCGAATTCGTCCGCGAGGCCTACAAGCACGAGAAGCGCAGAGGCTTCTCGGCCGACGGCAAATCCGAGCCGGGCATGTCGCCGCGTCTGCCCGGCCTGGATACGGCCGATTAGAAAAGAGCGGCGGATCTGTCGCGATTCCATCGTATTCGAGTCCGACACAAAGATCCGAGGGAGAAATCGAGATGAGGCGCAACCCGAAGCGATTCACAAAAGAGCGTCTCCGGTTCGTCGCTGTGTTCGCGTCCGCGTGGCTGGTGGCGTGCGCGGGTTCGGGCGGGTCGTTGAGCGATCTGCTCGCGGCCGCGAGCGGTGATGGGAAAGTGGTGTCGGGCCTCAAGCAGGCCCTCGAGATCGGAACGCGCAACGCCGTCGATCTGACGTCCCGCAAGGACGGCTACCTCGGCAATCCCCTGATTCGCATCAAGCTGCCGGATGCGCTCGACAAGATGGCGAGCGGTCTGCGCATCGTGGGTTTTGGCGCTCAGGTCGATGAACTCGAAGTCGCGATGAATCGCGCCGCGGAGCAGGCGGCGGGCGAGGCCGCCGAGGTTTTCTGGCAGGGGATTCGCCAGATGACCTTCAGTGACGCCGTCGGCATCCTCAACGGCGGCGATACGGCAGCAACCGAGTACTTCGAGCGCACCACCCGTGACACCCTGCGTGCCCGCTTCGAACCGATCGTTTCGAGCAAGATGGATGAGGTCGGCGTGGTTCGCTCCTACGATCAACTCATCGGCCGCTACGAGGCGATTCCGTTCACCCGCAAGCCGTCCTTCGACCTACGCAGCTACGTGACCGACAAGTCGCTCGACGGGCTCTTCACCATCCTCGGCGAGGAAGAGCGCAAGATCCGCACCGATCCCGCAGCGCGGGTGACCCCGCTACTGCAGCAGGTGTTCGGGAAGTAGCTCCGGTAGAAGCTGCGCGGTTTGGTTATGCTATGCGCGCACCATTTGGAGGTCTGGATCATGAAGGCTCAATCCGCCGCACTCGCAATGGCCGCACTCGTACTTTGGCTGATTCCGTCAGGCAGCCTGGCCCAGGGCAATTCTGGCAAGTCGCGCCTGACCATTTGTCATATTCCGCCGGGAAATCCCGACGCCAGGCATACGATGACCGTGTCCGAGCAAGCCTGGCGTGCTCACGAAGCCCACGGTGATTACCTCGGCCCATGTGAGGGATCCGGCGACGAATATGGGGATGACGCCAAGAGCGCGAAGAAAGGCAAGAAGGGGAAGAAGGGCGGCAAGAAAGCTCGCAGTGGATCCGATGGCGATGAAGTCGTCGACGCTGACACGCGCACCAGGCGCGAGAAGCGCCAAGCAGAGCGCCGTGCACGCCGCGAGCAGAGCGCTCGCGATGGAAAAGCCGCCGACGATGGTGATGCAGAAGAGGCGGAAGCGGGCGGTGCGGATACCGGAACGGACGACACACAGGCCGCCCAGAGGCGCGCCCGACGCGAAGCGCGCGCTCAGCGTCGCGCCGCGACGTCTGGTGACGCAGAAGAGGCGGAAGCGGGCGGTGCAGATCCCGAAACGGACGACACACAGGCCGCCCAGAGGCGCTCCCGACGCGAAGCGCGCGCTCAGCGTCGCGCCGCGCAAGCCACCCAGCCTGACGCCGAGACTGAAGACTCGCCCGAAGAGGAGCAGGGCTTCTTCCGCGGCATGAGGCAGTTCTTCGGCTTCGGTGGCGACGAGGGTGAGGAGTCGAGCGGAGAGGCTGTTGAATAGTTGAACGATCGCCCGCGCGATTGGATTGATCCTTCGCTCTGAGTCCCCCCCCCGGTCGGATTCTGTAGAGTCCCGGCCGCAGCTCGGGGCCCGATCGAATCGCGAAAGCGAATCGCATACGTGCCGCGGCGGCGGACGAGCGACAAAACCGTTTTTCAGTGGAATCACAGCCCATGCCCGAAATCGCCAACGGCCTCGACGCCGCATCCCCGCTCGCTGTGGCCGGTCCGTTCTACGCCGTGCTCGCCTGCTATGCGGCCGCACTCCTGGTCACCCTCGTGCGACCCCGGATCGGTCTGTGGCTGCTGGGGCTTGGCGTCGTGATTCATTTTGGCGCGACGCTCGGCCGGGGCTGGGCGATCGGATTCTTTCCGCTGACCAACAAGATGGAGTCGTTCTCGGCGGCGGCGCTCGCCGTGGGCGCGGTCACCGCCATCACCTGGCGCGACGTTCGGCTGTACGTCGTTCCGCTGCTGGTGTTGATGTGCATCGCGATGTTCGCCGCGCTGTCGTTTCCACTCGATCTGGGTTTTCCGCCACCGCTGATGCGCACGATCTGGTATCCGCTGCACGTGCCACTCTCGTTCTTCGCCTACGGCACCTGGGCGGCTGCCGCGGCCGCGTCACTGGTGTGGTTTCGCGATCGCGACGCGGCCTGGCTGTCGCTCATCGATCGGCTCGCGTTGAACGGGTTCGCGCTGTGGTCGTTCTCGATGATCTGCGGCGGCTTCTGGGGCGTGGTGGCGTGGGGCGCCTACTTCATGTGGGACGTCAAGATCATCTGGTCGGTGATCCTGTGGTTCCACTACGCGAGCTTCATCCACGTGCACCTCACCCCATCGCTCTTCCCGCGACCGTGGGTGCGGCCCGTACTGGCGATCGTCGGCTTGGTCTGGGTGCTCGTCGCCTATGTGGGAACCTCCTTTCTCTTCGGGAGGTCGAGCCATGCATTCTGATCGGAACGGCTCTCACACGGACGCGAGTTCCACGGCGTGGCTGTTCTCGCAGGGATTGGGGGTGATCTGCGGCCAGGCCACGGTGTTGTTGTTGGCAATCGGGTCCGTCGTGCTCTCGGCCACGCGCGACGGCGCGTCGGCGTCGATCGCGATGGACGACATGCTCGCCTTCTTCCGGCCGGTGTCCGCCGTTCATCTGTGGTTCTACCTGCTGATTCTGGTTCTGACCCTCTACGCGCTCAACACGACACTCGCCACCTACCGGAACGTGGTGAAGAAATGGTGTGCGGGGATCCGGGCGCCGCGCTTCTACGCGCCGGCGGTGATCCACCTCGCGTTTCTGGTCGGGTTGCTCGCGCACGGAGTCGGGGGCATCGGAGGTGCTGAGTTGGAGCGATTGTCGCTGGGGCCGAGCTGGACAGAGCTAGGCGGCGGCCGCGAGGCGCGCGTCACGGGGCTGAAGGTCGATCCCAATCCCGACGGCAGCATGAAGCAGTTGCACGCGAGCGTAGAGACGCGCGACGCGGAGGGATCATTGACGGAGAGCGTCGTCCATTACAACGGGCCGCTGTCGTG
>JAFDAW010000199.1 GCA_019313605.1 Deltaproteobacteria bacterium | reverse complement strand
CCCCGTTTCTCGACGTGCTTGCGAGCCGGGTCGAATTGATCGAAACCGGGGTGGTCGAAGAGGATGCACCCACGGGTCTGATCGGCACTGGTGCGGATGCGCTGCGCTCAATGCGCGAGGAGCTGCGCCGGGCGCTCTTCTTCCTCGCCGTGGTCGTGAGCCTCGCCTTGTTGGGATTCGTCATTCCGGGGGCTCATCTCGTGACCGGTCCAGCCATCGTGGGTTTCGCGATCTTCTTTCTCCCCCTCGATTACGCGAGCTACACGCTCGATCGCCGGCGCTATTCGTTTCGCCAGAAGCGAACTTGGCTGATGGCCAACAAACCCGTCGTCGTGGGCTTTGGCTGCGCGGCATTCATGATCTGCTGGGTGCCCGGCCTCAATTTTCTCGCGATCCCGCTGCTGGTTGCGGGCGGAACCCTGTTGGCGATCCGGAATGCTCCGGCTCGGCCGGGCGCGTAGCGCCGGCGACCTCGGAGAACCTAGAGAGCGAGCAGTGTCCGGCGGGCGCGGTAGAGGTCGGACTTCACGGCATCCGCGCTCTTGTTCGTCACGCGCGCGATTTCCCGAATGCTCTGGTGCTGGAGGTGGTGCATGACGAACATCCGTCGCTGGATCGGTGACAGGTCGCGATCGGCGGCTGTATTCAACAAGCGCCATCTCTCCTGACACTCGTAGTGCTCGAGTGGGGTGGGCTCGCGCCAGCCCGTGTTGCCGATCATCTGCGACTCGTCCTGCAAGTCGATCGGCACGGTCGGATGTCTCTTCTTCTTGAATCGATTGGCGATGGTGATTCGGGTGACGCCGAACACCCAGGCGCCGAACGGCGCATCGGAACGAAACGATTCGAGGGAGGCGAAGATGTTGGTGAAGACTTCCTGGACGATTTCTTCGACGTCCGCGCGATTGTTGACGCGTCGGTCGACGAAGCGGTAGACGCGCGGGAAATAACGCTCGTAGAGGGTTGAGAAAGAGGCCTGGTTGCCGTTCGAAATCCGCTCGATCAGTTCGAGGTCGGGCGGTGTGACTGCGCGATCCGCAGCGTTCATCTTCAGCGCCTCCGCCCCCCACGCCATCTCAGCTGGAACCCAGGGCCTTGGCAGCCCGATGCGATGGAGCCCGGGATGGGCTCCGTAAAGAGGAGTGGCCCAAGCGGCGCGCTGGGTGTCGAAAATTGTCACCGGGTGCTGGGAGGGCCATCAGGCGCGATTCCCCTGGGGGATCCGGTGTCACTCGAACTCGACGTACTCCTCAGCGGTCAGCCCGAGATCCTCGTGGCTGAGGCCGGTCCGGAATGGCGGAGTATCGGAGTTCTTGGGTCTTCGCGGAGTCGACTCGTTCGAGGCTGCCCGAGTGATCGGCTCGATGAGGATTTCGAGGTCGCCCCTGTTTTGCAGGTAGTGATACCGGACGAGCGAGACGGCCTCGCTTCCGAGTGCGGCCGCGGCGGCTTCGGTCTCGTAGCAGAAGGAGGGGCAGAGCAGGACTGCACGCGCCCCCGCCCCCGGCCGCACGCCGAGATTTGGCGCGAGCTGAATCCAATCTCGAATGCGCGGCTCGACCCACGCGCGCTGTGCGACCGCTCGGCCGATCAGTTCGAGATCGTCGCCATCCTCGCCAATGAAAATCAGGACCACGCGTCCCGTCGGCTCGACGCCGACGAAGTCGATGCTGGAATCCGCGCCCAGTACGCCTTCTGCGATCAGGTGTAGCGACGGAACGACCTCACCCAATCGGGCGCGAAGCCCTTCAGTCAGCTGGGATCGGCGCGGCGGCTGAGCGAGTGCCAGGTCAGCCAAGCGCGTGGTCCTGCGCATCCTCGAGTAATAACCGCGCGACATCGCGCAGTGCGCGCGCAGCGCGTGACTGCGGATGCTCGAGTCCAATCGGGCGGTGAGCGACGATCGCCCGATAGATGTGAAGGTCGTCCATGAGCAGACCGTAGCTCACGACGGCGTGACCCAGGTGTCTCTGTGTGGTGTCGGCAAGTCGAGAGAACGCGCGCTCGGCCTCCTCGATGCGACGTGCTCCATGGATCGTGATGCCGAGCCGCGGGGTCGGGCCGGCTTGGAGGACGCGCTTGGCCAATCCGTAGGTCTCTCGCAGGTCCTTGGACTCCGTGGCCGCAAAGAGCAACACCCAGCGCAGCAGTGCCCGGCCGTCCGACATGCCGTTCAGCCACGCCGGGGGGACTCGCGTCAGGATCACCCCTCCGTTCTTCGCGTCCGCTGCCCGTGACACCGCGAGATCCAGCGCCGCGCGGTGCAGCTCGCGGAGATTGGTGGCGTGCACGAGTTCCAGTTCGGCGCCGATCGGGCCACGGCCAGAGGGGGGCCAGAGCGATGCGGCGGCGGGGTCAGCCGGGGCGAGCAGGGTGGCATTGGCGCCGAATCGGGCGAATTCAACCGCGAGGTTCCACGCAAATGCCGCGTGCACGACATCTCGATCCCCGATGGGTAGCGCGATGATCGGCAGTGCGGCGGGGCGGTCGGTGCGCGTTCGCGGGTTCGCGTCCGGGCTCCAATCGGAGTGTGCGGGGTGGGTCGGCTGCGCATCTTCGCCGGGATACGCGTTGGCGCGCGCCGCCGAAGCGGGCACGCCGGCTCCCGGCAGGAAATAGTCGAGTACGTCTTCGAGTTTTCGCGGCAACTTCGGATCGATTCCCAGATGACGACGTACAGCCAAACGCTGGCGTACGACTGGCTACTGATGGCGCGCCGCTTGCGACTGTCTACTTACGGCGCGCTGCTTATCGGGGGGGATAGGCTGGCGCTTTTTCCGCCACGTCGGAACCGAACGTGTGTTCCGAGCGACGGAACGAGATATTTAGCACTCCGTTAGCTCACCACCAGAACTGAATTGCGCCCGCCGACCGTACTCGAAATGATCTCGGGATTCTCTGGATCCTCCCGCCATTCTCCGTCGACCACGTAGCGATACTGGTAGGTGCCCGGTGGAAGTCTGAGGATTTTGATCCAGACCCGCGTCTGTCCCTCGGATTCGATCAGTGACCGCACACCCTTGTCGGGAACCCAGCCATTGAAGTCGCCCGCGATCCTCACGTCGTTGGCGTTCGCGTCGCGGAACCGCACCACGATTTCCCGAGGCGGATGCTCGGCCGGGCCGGCCGGCAGGCTGACTTCGGACTCCATGGGCGGCGAGGCCTCCACCTCGACGGCCAGTGCCGCGTGATCCAGGGCTCCGTTCGCCGACGGAGAGAGATTCCCAATCGGTTTTCCGCGGGCCGCGGCCTCTCGCAGTTTTACGTTGAGCCGGATGACGGTATCGAAACACATGTCCTTGAAGATCTCGCGGATCTCGGCCAGCGTGGTTCGGGCAAATCGCGTGCGCCCGTCGTAGAGGGTCGTCAGTACCCGCACGCTCAGGTCGTGGCCAATCCGCTCCGTCAGCAATGCGATCGTTTCCAGCAGCTTCTCTACGCCGTGAATCGCAAAGCGGCTGGTCTCGAGCGGAATGATCACTTCGGTCGCGGCGCGCAGCGCATTGAAGGTCAACAGACCCACATTGGGTGGGCAGTCGATCAGCACGTACTCGTAGGCGCCTTCGGGGAGTGCATCGAGGGCCGCGCTGAGGCGCTCCGTCCTCTCGTTGACGCGCTCGGAGGCGAGTTTTTGTTCGAGGGCCGAAAGCACGATGCCCGAAGGAGCGAGATCCAGGCCCTCGCCCACTTCGAGGATGATCTGCTGCAGGTGTTCGCTGCCATCCGGTTCAGCGAGAATCTCGTAGATATTCTCGTCGAGCTTGTCTGGGTCGGTCCCCAGGGCAAGCGTCGCATGGGCCTGTGGGTCGATATCGACGACCAGGACTCGGGCGCCGTCCGCCGCAAGGGCTCCCGCTAAATTGACCGTGGTGGTGGTTTTCCCGCAGCCACCCTTCTGGTTCACGATTGCGATGACCCGCATTGGCACCCCCCCGGATGGTGTTTTTCCGATCGCCTGGGCGATCCACCATCGACGCTGATCCGGTTGAAGCTGCGCCAACTCGTGACGCGGCTATTTTCCCGGTGGGTCGGTACCGAGCTACTGCGTCAAGCCAATCTCAAATTCATCAAGCCGTCCGATCGTGGCGCAATCTCTCTTTGGGCTGGACTTTGTGGACCTGCGGCAATGTGGCAACGGAGCGTCGCCAGGCGCTGACTTCGCGATGAAATTTCGCGACTTCGAACACCCACTCCTGGCCCGAGATGGCTTCGAAAGCCGTGTCATCTCGAAATGCCAGGACCACGTCACCTGTTGCGACCAGGACCAGCTCGGAGAGAGGCTGTTTCACAGTTGGAAGGATTTCGCGCAGCGAACCAATAGAAGCGCGGATTCGTTGTACCGAGACACCAGAATCGATCAGTCGTTTCGCAGCTTTGAGGGCCACCAGGTCCTCGAAGCTGTACCTACTATGTCCCCCTGGAGACTTTGCGCTGGGTTCGACGAGGCCTGTTTGCGCCCAATACTGCAGCTGCCGCCGCGAGATCTTCAGCAGATCCACGACATCGCGTGTCCGAAAACGCCCCCTGACGGAATTCACTCCGACAGCCTCGAATCGCCCAAAGCACCCCCTGTTCTCAATTCCCCCAAGCGTAAGGTCCGCTTCCGCCTCAAGTCAACCCAAAACATCGCGAATTTGTTTCGATTTAGGGTAAAACCCTTTGTATATAGGGAGCTTTGTCTAATACTGCGCCCGATTCGCGGCGCTAGCAGGTGTGGGGTAGGTTGGGTCAGATGGCGGAATCCGGGGACAATCAACACGACTGGAGTAGCGATTCAGACCCGAATCGCACCCTCGTAGATTACGGTGCCAATCGGCGCCCCTATATGCGTGGCATCATGGTTCACTCGCTGATGGCGCGTGGAATCGCATTCGAGGAGGCGTATCGGACCGCCGACCAGATCCGCGAGCGCATCCGGGGCCGCTCGGTGGTTCCGAAAGAAGAGCTCGCCAAGGCGGTTCTGGAGATTCTCGGACCGCAGAGCGATCGAGTCGAACCCGCGCTTCCGGCCGTTGACGAGATCACCATCACGGGCCGGGGCAAGGGCTCGCCGTTTTCGAAGGGGATTCTCTCCCAGTCGCTGTTTGCCGCGGCCATCGATCCCAACGACGCGTTCGACGTCGCGCGCGACATCGAGCGGGAGCTCCTCAACCGCGGCGCGCGCGAGGTCGATCGCCGCGAGCTGCGCGAGTTGGCCTACCAGGCGCTCGATCGGCGAATGGGTGCCGAGGCCGCTCGGCGTTACCTGGTTTGGCGCAAGTATCAGGATCCCGACCGCCCCGCCCGTGATGATCCTGCTCGGCGGCGCAGCCGGTGTGGGGAAGACCTCCCTCGCACTCGAGGTCGCTCACCGGCTCGGGATTGGCCGGGTGCTGTCCACGGACTCGATCCGGCAGATCATGCGCCTGATGCTTTCACCCGCACTCGTGCCCGCGATCCACGGCTCGTCGTACGACGCCCACCGATTGATCTCCGCGGAGCGAAAGAGCGCCGACCGGGTCATCGGCGGGTTTCGAGAGCAGGCCGCGACGGTTTCGGTGGGGATTCGGGCTTCGCTCGAACGAGCGGTCAACGAGAACGCGAGCCTCGTGATGGACGGTGTGGCGATCGTTCCGGGCGTGATCGACCTGGAGTCCTTTTCGGAAATTGCCGACGTGATCTTTCTGGTGGTCGGTACGCTCGACGAGGAATCCTTCAGCAACCGCTTCGAGACGCGGGCCACCGAGACGAAGCACCGCCCCCCGCACCGCTACCTGGAGAACCTCGACTCGATTCTCCAGATCCAGGACCACTTCCTCGAACTCGCGGAGCGCTTCGGGGTGCCGATCGTCGACAACATCTCATTCGACCGCTCGGTCCTGCTGATCATTCGGCACGTGACCGACACC
>JAFDAW010000014.1 GCA_019313605.1 Deltaproteobacteria bacterium | reverse complement strand
GGGGTCTGGCAATCTGATCGGGGGCCGCGGCGTCACGTTGAAGAACGTGCCGGGACGCAATGTCATGGACATGAAATTCCCCGGTGCTCCGCACGGGCTGAAAATGGCCTGTGGAGAAAATCCCAAACTCTTCTACGGCGGCCAGGGCCAGTCGCCCATGACCCGCATGGGCAATGTTGCGGGCTACCGAGCGGCTTGGATCGAAGCGGCCGACTACCGCGACAAAATGGCTGCGGCGGAAGAGGGGACGGGTGAGGCGCCGATGCGCGATCTCAAGCTCGAAACGCTGGCCGGTGTGTTGAATGGGGAAATCCTCGTGCACAACCACTGCTACCGCGCGGACGAGATGTCATTGATGCTCGATGTAGCCAAGGAGTTTGGCTACCGGGTTTCGACGTTCCACCACGCGGTCGAGGCTTACAAGATTGCCGATCTGCTCGCGGAAAATGATGTATGCGCTGCGGTGTGGGCGGATTGGTGGGGCTTTAAGATGGAAGCCTACGATGGCATTCGCGAAAACGCAGCCATTCTCGATCGCGCTGGTGCGTGTGCGATCATTCACTCCGACGACGACATCGGCATACAGCGATTGAACCAAGAAGCGGCCAAGGTGATGGGCGCGGCAGCACAAGTGAACATGCAGATTGCGCCAGAACGCGCGATTCAGTGGATCACCAAGAACGCCGCCAAGTCGCTCGGAATCCTTGAGCAGACGGGAACACTCGAGTCCGGGAAAATGGCAGACGTCGTCGTGTGGAGCGGTAATCCGTTTAGTGTGTACAGCAAGGTCGAACAGGTCTACATCGACGGTGCTCTCGCCTACGATCGAGACGATCCATCGGTGAATCCAGTGACAGATTTCAGTCTTGGAACAGCCGCGGTCAACGGGGGCGCACAATGAATCGCTGTCTCTCGTATTGGGTCGTCGGAACGATCTCGCTCTTGGCTTCGGGCGCGTTTGCCGAGACTCTCATCTACCGGGGAGCGACGGTGCATACGATGGGGCCGGCTGGAACGCTGGAGGATGCGACCATCATCATCCGGGACGGCCGTTTTTCTGCGGTTGGAGTGGATGTAGCCATACCGCCCGCTACCCAAGGCGGCTCGGAAGACCGCCAAATCATTGACGCCAAGGGCAAGATCATTACGCCCGGCTTCTTTTCGCCCATGGGCCAGCTGGGCCTAACGGAAGTGAGCGGTGTCGACCGAACCGTCGATTTCTACCAGACGGGAGAGCGCTTCAGCGCCAGTTTCGACATCGCTGATGCCTACAATCATCGGTCGACGCTCATCGCAATCAATCGCGCTGGCGGTGTTACCCGAGCCATTACGGCGCCGCTGCCCGGTTATTCGGATGAGGGGACGGCTCCGCAGTTGTTTTCTGGACTGGCGGCTGTGGTGCAGTTGGGTGACCTACCCGACTTCGTGGTCGACAGACAAATTGCAATGGTCGTCAGTCTCGGCGAGAGCGGTAGTGGGATCTCAGGGGGAAGCCGCGCTGCCGCGATGCTCGCCCTGCGGTCGGGATTGGCGGATGCGGCGGACTATCGAAGCAACAAACAGTCGTACGAACGCGGACAGCGGCGCGAATATTCTCTGAGTATGGCGGACATGGAGGCATTGCAGCCGGTTCTTGCGGGAAAGATTCCGCTTCTCGCCCGTGTGAATCGCGCGAGCGACATCGAGGCCTTGCTGCGTCTTGCGGCGGATTTTCGGATCAAGCTGATCATTTGCGGCGGGGCAGAAGCCTGGATGGTCGCGGAGGCACTCGCGGCAGCCCAGGTTCCGGTGATTCTGGATCCGATGAGCAACCTTCCGTCGAGTTTCGATGCGCTCAACTCCCGCCTCGAATCGCCCGCCGTTTTGGCGGAGGCTGGCGTCGAAATCGCTTTTTGGGGTGACTGGCACAGCGAAACCTACATGGCTCGCAACATCGCCCAAGCAGCGGGAAATGCGATTGCGAACGGCTTGCCGTGGATCGAGGGCCTGGAGGCGATCACGTTGGCGCCCGCTCGCATGTATCAGGTCGACGATAAGTACGGCAGCATCGAAGTGGGAAAAGAAGCAGACCTGATCGTGTGGTCGGCTGACCCGATCGAGCTCACCAGCAATCCGGAACAAGTGGTGATTCGAGGTAAGCCAGTGTCGCTGGAGAATCGACAGACGCTGCTGCGGGACCGCTATTTACAAACCGACTCCGATTTACCGCCAGCCTGGCGGCAATAGATCTGGATTGGACTGTCGGGTCGAGGCTCCAGCGACCAGAGCCCAGGGCCCGTACCGTGCGAAAAACTTCTCGTTGATGATGCTCGCAGGATAACTCGAATCGGGGTTCCGCCAGACGGGCGCGGCGCTTCGCCACCTGTGAGACTCTGATCTGTGTCGATGAAGCGGGGTGAGTCCCGGGGGCGGCTTCATCTAGTATCCTCCGCGGGATTGGGATCTGACAGCGGCGCGTGGATTGATCGGGCTGCAAAGTTTCTTGGAGGTCGAGTGGGCGAGATGATTCCCCTTGCAGAGCGGAAGATCGACTATCTCTTCATCGGCTACTGGGTCCTGAATCTCAGCTTCATCACCTACATCGTCGATATCGAGCAGCTCGTCATCGCCGATCCTTCGAATTTCGAGTACCCGCTCTGGCCCCCGGCTCCGCTGGTCGATCTCGTGCACTGGTGGGGCAACCGATTCGACCCGGTGCTGCTGGCGCGCCCCCCCTGGTGGCGTGCCACGATCTGGATCGATTCTCTTCTGTTCGGTCCGTTCTACGCAGCGGCCATCTACGCCTTCGTAAAGGGTCGCAACTGGATCAAGAACCCGAGCCTCATCTGGGCGGGGCTGATGTTTGCGAACGTCACCATCATCCTGTTCGAGGAACTCCTGGGGGCCCATGCTACGCCCGAGCGTGGCATGGTGTTGCTGGCGAACGCGCCGTGGCTGCTCATGCCCATCGCAACCATCGTCCGGATGTGGTCGCACACGCCGTTTTCGCGTCCCGTCGCGGGCGAAAGATCCGCCTGATCGCGGGCGCACCCGGCCAATAGCAGGTCCGTTCCTTCGGGCAAGAGAAACCGCGGCTCGCAAAGGGCGCCGCTCATCTCTGCGATGTCCGACGCGTTATCTTCCGGTTCGCGGTCGATCCAGGTTTTTAGGAGGAAGGCGCCGGAATCCGAGGCGCCGCAGGAGGATCCAATGACCGAGTTCACGCCCGTGTCCGCGACCGTCGGTGGGTTGACGATCGGCCTGGCTGCGGGGCTCTTGCTGTTGCTTCGGGGCCGCGTCGCGGGGATCAGCGGCGTTCTCGGTAGCGCGCTGTCTCAGCCGTTGGGCGAGAAGGGGTGGCGGCTGGCGTTTCTCATCGGGCTGCCAATGGGTGCCGCTGCTGTGAGCCTCGTCGCGGGGAGTCTCGTCGTCGACATTGCGGCGTCGACCCCGGTGCTGGTGGCGGCGGGTCTGCTGGTCGGCTTGGGGACCCAGCTGGGCAGTGGCTGTACCAGCGGTCACGGTGTGTGCGGGATCGCGCGCGGCTCGAAGCGATCGATCGCCGCGACGCTCGTCTTCATGGGCAGCGGTGCGATCACGGTCTTCGTGGTCCGCCACGTGCTGGGAGCATCGTCGTGAAGGTGTTGGCCGCGCTGTTCTCGGGAATCCTCTTTGGCGTCGGACTCGCCGTGTCGCAGATGACCAACCCCGCCAAGGTGCAGGCGTTCCTGGACGTGGCGGGGGCCTGGGATCCGAGCCTGGCATTCGTCATGGGTGCGGCGCTCGTCGTTTCGAGCATCGCCGTCGCAATCGCGCGCCGCCGACCGCAAGCGCTGCTGGGCGAACCGCTCCAGCTTCCGGAGCCCGCGGCCCTCGATCTTCGCTTGATCGCAGGCGCGGCACTATTCGGTGTGGGTTGGGGGCTCGGCGGGTTCTGTCCCGGGCCGGCTCTCGCCGGGCTCGCGACGGGAGTCCCGGCGGTCTGGGTGTTCACAGCATCCATGCTCGCCGGTGTGCTGTTGTATCGCTGGGTTTTTCGAGTCGCGTCGATTCGGGGGCTTCGGGGTTAGCGGCGGGATCATCGGCGCAGATCGACAGCTCCAGATGGTCGTCTCCAGGGGCTCAAGCCCCGAAGTATCTCTGAGCGATTGCATGGGTTTCCGTTTCCCCGACATCCGGCAGTTTTGTCCCTATCAAGTTACGCGTAACGGAATATCCCTTTTCGGACACCGGCGAGAATGCAGCTGGTTTCTTTGAGTGCGACTTCATCATCTCGGGATCTTCTCCTCCCCCAGGCAGTACCCCGCGGTCAAGATCTGCCTCCGGCCTTCCGATGGGTTTCCCGCGGGGTGCGTTTCCCGATCCGTGAGGATCGGAAGCGCATTGATGGCGTTTGGATCGTGAACTGGAGGCGTCCACTCGTTGGAAAAGCGCAAGCAACGTCGCACGCGAAAGAGATTGACCTGCGAATTGGTGATCGGGGAGAGCCGCCAGACCGTCTTCGTACGGGATCTCTCACCCGAAGGTCTGTTCGTCCAGACGCGGGCCAGGATCGACCCGAACGCGAAGGTCGGCCTGGCGTTCGCCGCTCAGGCGGATTTGCCGGCATTCGAATTGGAGGTGTGCGTGCGGCGCAAACGCCACACGCCACCGCGACTGCAGGCCTCTGTGCCGAGCGGTGTGGGGCTCGAGGTCATCAAGCCGCCCGCCGCGTATCTGACCCTGGTCGAACGCAGCGTGGCGTCGGGCGGTGTTCAGGACAGCGAGCGCCCCACGGAAGAGGCTGCGGCCGGGACGGGAATCCGCACTTTTCGGGTGCGCTTGATTCAGCGCGGTAAACCCAACGCGAACGTGTTTACGGTGCGCTCCGAAAGTATTCAGGGCGCGCGCGCCCGCGCGCTTGCACGCGCCGGGCGCGACTGGAAGATCGCCGACATCCAGGAGATCTGAGCGCGGACCCTATTAGGGAGCCGCAATCGACTCGAGGTTTCGCACGTGGTGGAAGTGGCATTCATCCTCGAATTGCCCGCGAGTCCAGCTAGTCGAGTGCGGCTGGGCGCGCTCCTGTCTCGTCGCGCGCTCTAACTCTCCGCCGGAGCGAAGAACACCAGCGCCGTCAGGTCTTCGGTGATCGAGTGGAAGCGGTGGTCGGCGTTCGCTTCGACGAAGACGACGGTTCCGGGCTGGACGGATCGCTCGACCTCTTCCACCTGTAGAACACCGCGCCCGCTCACGACGTAGTAGACCTCGTCCTGGTCGTGTGGCGTTTGCGGATCGTCCGCCCCCGCGGCGAGTGCGTACACGCCCATGCTCAGCGCGGGCACACGCAGGAACTCGTTCCAGGCTTCACCCGAGGCGGCGCGCTTGGCCACCAGATCGGCAATCTCGAAGGCGCGAAGTTTTCCGCTTTCGGCTCCCATTCCGCCGCCCATGAGGTCCGTGCCCGATGCTTCGTAGATCACCTTGCCGTCGAAGATCGTCAAACGCACCTGCGTTTTGCCGATCTCGTTCGCTCGGCCGGCCTCCGCGAGTTCGACGAGGTTGCGGTCGAGCACGATCAGGTCGGCCTTCTTGCCGACCTCGATCGAGCCGAGTCGCTCCTGGTGGCCGAAGAGCTTCGCCCCGTTGATCGTGTAGGCCGCGATCGCATCGTGAATGTCGATTCGCTGATCGGCGTTGAATGTTCCGATTGCGGAGTCGCGCGTGACGGCTTGCTGGATGTTCACGAAGGGGCGGGGATCGCGGGTATCGACCGGCGCATCGCTGCCGGCGATGAGCACCCCGCCGTGTTTCAGAACAGAGCCGGCGGGGTAGGTGTTCTGGATCGCATAGTGGTTGGGGTTGTAGAGATCGTCGACGCCTGCGATTTCATCGATGAATGGAATCACGCTCATGTCGTACTCGGGGTCCACGTCGACCCACGCGTAGGTGAAGGCGACGTAGATGCCCAGGTCACCGATGCGCTCCTGATCGGCGGGGTGGATCAACTGGGCGTGAGCGATGCTCTGGGGGTGAAGGGGATCTCCGTTCACCGCTCGCGATGCCTCGAAGGCGTCGAGGACGATGCGCGTCGCGCGGTCGCCGACGACGTGCGCGTGAACCGCGAAACCCGCGGCTTCCATTTCGCGCACGAACGCGTGGATGAATTCTTCGCTGTGTTCGAGCACGCCGTAGTTCTGCTCGCACTGCTGCGGGAAATAGCCGTGCTCGGATTTGAATCGGCTCTTCGCTGCCGCGTTTGCATAGGCGAGGGGATGTGAGCGGTATTCGAGGCAGACGTCGCCATCGAGATCCACGTATCCCCAGATATCGGCGCGCATGGTGTCTGCATCGATTGCGAAGATCGGTTGTCGATAGCTCCTGATGACCGCGGCGTTAGGCAGCGTCGGCGGCGATGCGAGCGGGTTGCCCTCGATCACGCCGTCGATGAAGATCTTGGCCCCGTCGGCGTGAATGAAACGAGAGTCCGCGTAGCGCTCGCGAATCGCCTTGAACTCTTCGACGACTTCCGGAAGCATCTCGATCGCGGCTTGCGACTTGGGGAAATCTTTGAACAGCGCCGCACGCATGCGAAATGTCATCTCACCGCGCTCTTCGAGCCGCTGATAGAAGGGGAGATACTCGGCCTTTACGACAGCATCTTGAAGCGACGTAATGCCGGATTTCGCAAGGAGCTTCGCGACATCGGGCATGGTTGCGTCGAAATCCCGCATTTCGAGTACCGTGGGGGGACTCATGAGATCGATTGCGGATTCGGTCAGGTTACCGTTGGGTTCGCCCGACTCGTCTACGCCGACTAGCTCCCGATAGGAAGCAAAGGTCGACTGCAGGGTCTCTGCGGTCAGCCCCACCGCCTCTCCAGCTGGATTCTTGGCTCGTGCGAGCGCCGCACTGTTAACCGCGGTGTGGTGCCCGTCGTTTCCGAGCAAGACGATCGGATGTTGGGTGGAAACCGCATCGAGGGCCGCGCGCATCGTTGGATAGCGCTTGCTGGGTTGGTTGCCGATCGCAAAATTCCACTGTTCGGCCCAGAGCCACTCGCCTTCGGGAACCTGATAGCGGCTCAGACAGCCGCGCAGGAATGGAACGTAGGCTTCGAGCGTTCGCGGCTGGCTCTCGAGATCACAGATGTCTCCCTTCGCGATCCAGAGCGGGTGGAGGTGGGTGTCGTGAAGGCCCGGCAGGACCATCTTCCCGGCTAGATCGCGGACCTGCGTATCGGGCCCGATGAAATCCTCGACATCTTCGCCGTCTCCGACGAAGACGATCTTGTTCTCGCGAATCGCGACCGCCTCCGCGACGCTGCGATCCGCGTCGACCGTGTAGACGAAGGCGTTTGCGAGCACGAGGTCTGCGGGTTCTACAGAGGGCCCGCACGCGAACAGGGGCAGCAGTAGGATTGCAGCGGGAAAAAATCGAATCGACAGGCGATGCTCGAACATGGGGGATGAACTCCTCGTTCGCCGCGCAGCCTCAGAATGGGGCTCGCGCAATAACTGAGAATTGAAGCGCAGAATATTCCGACCTGCCGCCCTTTGACCGGTGAATTCCGATCAGGTGGCCGATTCTTCCTCCTCGTCCCAATCGAAAAAATTCATTTCGATGAACACGAACGCGATCAGCCAGAGATAGGCGTCCCAGGTGTCGACGAAACCGCCGTCGATCTGCCACTGAATCGCGGCGGCAAAGAGCGTTCCGTAGAGGATGACCTTCGAGATCTTGCTGAACTTGTCGAAACCCGGCGAAAGATCTCCTCTCAACTTCATCCAGAGGTCGGCCTCGAGTATCGCCACGACGCCGAGCCATGCAGCGGCATTGGCCACGTCCGTCCAGGCCAGCCGACGAGCGAGGTCGATCGATTCGGCGTTGGCGATGAGATCTCGGTCACCGAGCCGGAAGACCTCCTGACCCGCAAACGTGAGGCAGTTTTCGGCGCTGAGTGGGATGAACTCACCCAGATCGATCACAACCGAATAGCCCGCTGTGATCAGCGTGCAGGCGTCCTCGATCGCAGTGGGGATGAAGTCGTAACTCAGCAGCAGCTGCTGGAAGTAACCGTAGAACGAGTAGAGGATCAGCGCGTAGCAGATGGAACTCGCGGCGGTCAGCGACCACTTCAGCCGTCGCGTGAGTTTGTGGTGGGGGATTGCGGAAGTCTCCAGTTCGAAGACGAACATCAAGACGAGCCACGCGCCATCGTCGATCGTGGCCGCATAGGCGTGGATGAGTTCGCCGAAGGGAACGCCGTCCGCGTAGATGTGCGCGGCCGCCGCAGCATCCTCCCGCCAGAAGAAGAACTCGTTCACGCAGAGAAGCGCGTAGGTGGTCCACTTGAAGGTGTTGAAGACGACAGGGTTGATCCGCACGATGCTCCGCTTCTTATCGGGGGAGACCATCGCGGGAGGGGCCTCGCCGATTCAGGCTGCCGAGCATACAGGACTCCCACCCGTGGATCCGCGGCTGATCGGATCGAAGGGCGCCGATCCGAAAAATTTATTCTTGACCGCCTGGCCTTGTGATAGGGTGCGCGCTCGGCAGTCGATTCGGGATCGGCCCCTCCGCGTCCGTTGCGTCGCGGGGCCGAGTCGGGCGGATGCCACCCCGAGGCCCGAATGCTGCGTCGCGGTTTCAGCCCCCTCAAGCTCTTCGCAACGATGTTCGTGCTGCTCTGCGGCGGCCCTTTCAGCTTGGAAGAGATCGTGCCGCTCGCGGGGCCCGGCCTCTTCGCGCTGGTGCTGATCGTGATGGCCGTGATCTGGGCGCTCCCGTCGGCGTTGATCACCGCCGAGTTGATTTCGGAACTGCCAGTCCAAGGTGGCGCCTACCAGTGGTATCGCGCGGGTCTCGGGCCCTTCTGGTCGTTCATCTTCACCTATCTCGAATGGCTCTCGTGGGCGATCGACGCGGTCATCTACCCAGCTCTCTTCGCGAAATACCTGATGCAGCCCTTCTTCGATGACCCCAGCCTCGCGTCGCGTGCGCCAATCTGCCTCGGGATGATCTGGGGCTGTGCGTGGCTGAATGTGCGAGGCGTCAAGGAAGTCGGATTTCTGTCGATCATCACGACGGCGGTGATCCTGATACCCGTCATCGCGTTGATCGCGCTGAGCGTGCCGGAGATGAGCTTCTCCGTGTTTTCGCCGCTCTGGCCCGAAGGTCAGACGCCCTGGGCGGCGCTCAATTACGCGATCGTTTGGGCGATCTGGAGCTATTCGGGTTATTCGGGCCTCGCGACCGCGAGCGAAGAGATCGTTGAGCCGGAGCGCACCTATCCGAAGATGCTCGCGATCTTCCTGCCGATTTCAGTCGCCGTCTACGTCTTGTCGCTCTGGGCGGGCGTGACCGCCGCACCCGACTGGCAGAACTGGGGGGAGGCGCACCTGAATGTGGCTGCGTTTGCGCTAGGCGGCCCTGTGTTGGCGACGCTGATGGTGGTCGCCGCCCTGGTGGCTCAGCTCGGTCTCTACAACAGCGAGCAGCTCGTACTCGGCCGCTATGTGTACGCCGTGGCGCGAGATCGCATGCTGCCCCCATTCCTAGGGCGGCTCCACCCGCGCCACCAGACGCCGTACGTCGCGCTCATCCTGCACGCGATTCTCTTCAGCGTGCTCGTGTTCGTGTTCGACTTCGTCGAGCTGCTCGTGCTCGGCGCTTTGGTTTCGGTGCCGGGCTACATACTCACCTTCCTGAGCCCGCTGATCTTGCGCTGGAAGTACCCGAATCTGCGCGGGCCCTTCCGGATCCCGGGCGGTTGGCCGGTGATCATTCCCACGGCAGTTCTGCCGTGCTTGATCGCGATCTATTTCGTGACAACCGCGGAGTTTTCGGGTTTGGTCACGACGGGTGTCATGTTTTCTGCCGCGCCGGTCATCTATTGGGCAGTTCGCGCCTACAATCGACGACACGGTGTCGATATGCATGCATTCGAATCCGTCGAGTTGACCGAGGCGCTCGAACGGGGCAGGGCGCGGCCCAAGCCCGAAGCGTCGAAGTAGACGCGGACGCAACCCTCCGAGAATCACCCAACACGGCAGCGTCGAAGCGCGATTCCCGAAGTAGAGGCGAACGCCAGCCCCTGGGCCCCCGCCAGTGAAGTCCAGGAATCACCAATCGGGCGCTCGCGGGGCGTCCTAGAAATCGTAGAGCTTGGCGAACTCGGGGTCGCGTTCCGCGATCATCTTCGCGTAGGCGACCATCACCTTGCACTGCTTGACGCTCGCGTCGTCCTGCATCTTGCCGTCGAGCATCACCGCGCCGGTGCCGTCGCCCATGGCTTCGATGACTTTCTTCGCCCAGCTGACTTCCTCGGGCGGCGGGCTGAAGACCCGGCGCGCAATCTCGATCTGCTTGGGGTGCAGCGACCATGCGCCCACGCAACCCATCAGGAACGCGTTGCGAAATTGATCTTCGCAACCCTGCGAATCTCCGATGTCGCCAAACGGCCCGTAATAGGCGTAGATCCCGCTCGCGCTGCAGGCGTCGACCATCCGCGCAATCGTGTAGTGCCAGAGATCCTGCTGGGCGATTGTACGCGGCGCGTTTTCGTCCTCCGGGTCGGGATCACTGCGCACCAGGTAAGCGGGGTGTCCGCCGCCGATCCGCGTGGTCTTCATTCGGCGCGAAGCGGCGAGGTCTGCGGGGCCGAGGCTGATGCCCTGCATGCGCGGGCTCGCCATGCAGATTTCTTCGACGTTGGCGACGCCCTGAGCGGTCTCGAGGATCGCGTGGATCAGGATCGAGCGCTCGAGACCCGCCTTGGCCTCGAGTTGGGCGAGCAATTGATCGACGTAGTGGATGTCCCAGGGGCCTTCGACCTTGGGAACCATGATGACGTCGATCTTCGCACCGACGGCCGGGATGATGCGCAGCAGGTCGTCGAGCGCCCAGGGGCTGTCGAGACTGTTCATCCGCACCCAGAATTGGCTGTCTCCGAAATCCGTGGCCTGCGCGATTGCGACCAGCCCCTCGCGCGCCTCGATCTTCCTGTCGGCTCGGATTGCGTCTTCGAGGTTCGCGAGCAGCACATCGAGCTTGTCGGTGAGCTGCGGAACCTTTTCGGCCATGCGCGGATTGCTGGGATCGAAGAAGTGGATCATCCGCGACGGGCGCATCGGGATGTCGATCGGTGGCGTCGGCGCGCCGATGGCCATCGGTTTGGCGAAGTTGCGGGGGTTTCTCACGAGGGCCTCTCCTGCCCTGCGGGCATTTATTCGTACAATTTGACGATTTCGACGGAGTTGCTCGGGGCGGCCGATATGCAGAGGTCGCAGAGCACGCACTCGTCGAGGTTCGCTTCGACGATTCGGAGCGCACCGCTGTCTTCTTGTTCGAAGATATCCACGGGGCATACCTCTGCAAGTTTTGCGACCACGGCGCTGTCTTTCGCGGCCTTGTCGGTGACCTTCACATCGATGAACAGTCCCGGCATTACTTCGCCTCCCCGATTCGCTCTTGGAGCATCTTTGGAATGTCCGAGATGCGCTCGGCCACGGCAATTCCAGCTTCCGTCATTCGTTTGATTTTTTCAGCGGTGGTGTCCGCCTTGCCTTCGACGATGGTACCCGCGTGGCCGAAGCGCATGCCGGGCATCTCGTCCATGAATCGCCCCGCCATGAAGGCGACGATCGGCAGGCGCGAATTGTTCTCTTGGGTCCACTCCGCGAGTTCCGCTTCCATCCGGCCGCCGGGCTCCGAGTAGATCGCGATGGCCTGCGTCTGCGGATCCGCTTCGAACAGCGGCATCAACTCCGCGTAGGAGGTACCGATGATCGCGTCGCCTCCGATCGAGACCGCGGTCGACTGCCCCATTCCGGCGGCCGTCAGGGTGCTCGCGATCTCGGTCGTCATTCCGCCCGAGCGCGACATGATGCCGATCGAGCCCTTTGTGTAGGCGGTCTTCGTGTTGGCCGCGGGGCCGCCAACGCCGCCCATCTTGGCTTCACCGGGCGAGATGATGCCCAGGCAGTTCGGGCCGATGATCCGGGCGCCGCGCAGATTGGCGAGCTCGACCATCTGGGCGACCTGCTTGCGCGGGATGCGCTCCGTGACGACGACGATCAACTTGATGCCGTTTTCGAGCGCCTCGAACACCGCGTCACGCGTAAAGCGCGGCGGAACGCAGACCACCGAGCCGTCCACGCGGGTTTTGGCGGTGATGTCTCGTACGCAGTCGTACACCTGCACGCCGTATACGTCGCGGCCCGCGCGCCCGGGCGTCACGCCACCGACGATCTTGGCCCCGTAGTCGAGGTTTTCACGGGTGAGGTTGACGGCCTCTCGCCCCGTGATGCCCTGGACGATGAAGGTCGTTTCGGAGTTGATTAGGATCGACATGGAATGCTCCGCAGATCGAAGGTCTGATTCACGCTGATTTCATCTTGGCGACGGCGCGTCCCGCTGCGTCGTACATCGAGACGCTTCGATCGCAGTAGTCCACCTTGTGTTTTGCAAGGATCTTGAAGCCTTCCTCCTCCCAGGCGCCCGGGATTCGGAAGATGGCAATCGTTTCGGACGGGTCCTTGCCGGCTTCGATGCAGCCCTTGATGACGCCGCGCGCGACGATGTCGACCCGCGTATTCGAAACGACGTTCATCATGACCGCGATCTTCTCGACTCCCGGCTTGCTCAGCACGAGCTTGGTGAGCTCGCAGGTCTTGTTGACGCTCGGATTTCCGCCGATCTCGCAGTAGTTGGCGGGCTTGCCGCCATGGCTGCGTACGGCGTCGAAGAGTGTGAGCGATCCGCCGCCGGCCCCGATGATCAGGCCGAGGTCGCCGTCGAACTCGACGACGTTGCCCGCCACACCGCGATGGTCGGAGGCGTCGACCTCGGCGCCGCGAATCTCGAAATCCGTCGGCGGTCGTGCTTGTCGAGTTTCTTCCGGTCCGATGCCGAGTTCGTCGAGCAGTTTCTTGTGTTGGTCGCGCGCTTCCGCTTCCATGTCGACGTGCCCGTCGAGTACGACGAAGCGGCCGTCTTCGAGGCGCACCAGGGGGTTGATTTCCGCGAGCGTGAGATCGTACTCGAGGAAGATGTCGATCAGTTTCGAGACGATCGGCGTGAGTTTGTTGAGCGCGCCTCCCGTTACACCCGTGGCGGAGATGGCCTCTTTCGCGATGCGCGGCGATACCGGCAGGATCGTCGAGAAGTGTGTCTTCGAAACGTGGTCCGGATGCTGCTCGGCCGCATCTTCGATGTCGATGCCGCCCATGTCGCTGAAGATCAGCACCGGCAGCTTGCGCCGGCCATCCCAGGTGACACCGACGTAATACTCCTGGGCGATCGGGCTCTTTTCTTCGACGAGGATCGAGCGAGCCTTCTGGCCACCCACGATGATCGGAAAGATTTCGTCGTAGATCTGGGCGGCTTCATCCGGCGTGTCGGCGAATTTCACCGCACCGGCTTTCATGCGACCACCCGAGAGCACCTGGCTCTTGAGCACGACAGGGCGACCGATCTGGTGCGCGATTTCCCGCGCGTGAACGGCGGAGTCTGCGACGCCGCTATGGCCCAGTGGCAGGCCGTGGCGGGCGAAAAGCGCTTTGGACTCGTACTCGTAAAATCGCATAAGCCTCTCGGAGAATGGGTTGGACGCCGATGCCCGGAATCCCGTCGAGGGGCGATGAACTTCGCCTCATCCCGAAGGGGCCCGAACTTTAATGCTTTTCAGTTCGTTGGGCAAGCAGTGTGTCACAGCCCGCCCGCGGTCGACAGTGACGCCTATGGGTGGTTCCGGACCTACTCAGAAGGAGTGCGAGCGGAAATTCAGTCGAGGGTTTGCGTTTCGTCCGCGCGGCGGGGACAAGCGTCGCCGAGCGGGCAGCGAGCGGTTCGATTCTTCGAACACGCGATCGTTCCGAGCTGCGTGAGCGCGAATTCGACGTCGGCAAGCGAAGGCTGCGCGGGATCTTCGCGCAACGCGGCGCGCAGCGCGCCGGGCTCACCCTCTTCATCTTCCCCTTCGGCCAACAGTCCAAGGTGTATGGCCGCAGCGCGCGCCGCCGGGTGCAGCGGAATCTCCCGCGCCTGGACCCAGCGGTCGCGAAGCGGGCGCAAGAACCGCGCGACGCTCGCGGTGCCGAATCCCGGTGCCAGGCGGGCGAGTCGCCCCGCGAGATCTTCGAGTTGCTCGCTTTGAGCGGCGAGTGAATCGAGCGATCCGCCGTAGTGCGTGGCGAGAGAATCGCAGGCGCGCCAGAGCTTGTAGGCCGTCACATCGGGAGCCGGGTATCCGACGCCGATCAACAGCGCTTCCAGCGCTTCCGGGCGAGCGGCTGCGACGCTCTTCGGTTCTGCGAGGTCCGCTGCAGTGAGGGCGCGGGCCGCTGCGAGTGCGATCTCAGAGTCGATCCGGCCCCCGTAGAGGCAGGCCGCCACCAGCCATCGCCCCGGGCCATCGCTCGTCTCGAGATCGATCCCGAGCTTCCCGACCGGGTGGCCGCCGAATCGCGCGACGAGATCACTGGCCTTCAAGAGTCTTCTCCCACGACTTACGCATTCCTGAGGTCTCTAGTTTGCCTCTCCTGTGGCGGCCACGCTAAGACGGCGCCTCCAGCAGAGAAGAAGCGATCCATGCCCAAGTCTTATTCGATCAGCGCCAACCCGGAGTTCACGACCCTCTTCAAGCTCGACCGGCTTCCGAGGTCGACCCTGCGAGATGTCAAGTCGCGACCCTCCCCGGACCCCGGCCGAGTCGCTAGCTTGTGCGAGAGGAGGGAGTCATGCAGCGAATCGGGATCGTTGGCTGTGGCCTGATGGGATCGGGCGTCGCCGAGGTCTGCGCGCGCGCGGGCCGAGACGTCATCGTCTGCGATAGTGACGATGCGGCGCTCGCGCAGGGCCGCGTGCGGATCGAGCGCTCGCTCGAACGCGCCCTGAAGTCTGGCAAGGTCTCCGCAGCGGACCGAGAGTCGGCGTTCGCGCGCATCCGCTTCGCGACCGATCTCGAAGAACTCGCGGACCGGGAGCTACTGATCGAGGCGGTCCACGAGAACGAGGCGGCCAAGATCGCCGTATTCGAGCAGCTCAACGAGCTGGTGCAGGACGCGAATGCCATCTTCACCTCGAACACGTCCTCGATCCCGATCATGAAGCTCGCCGTCGCAACGGGACGCCCGGCGCAGGTCTGCGGCCTGCACTTCTTCAACCCGGTACCGGTGCTTGATCTCGTGGAGTTGGTCCCGTCGCTGCTCACCAGTGACGAGACGGCCGAGCGCGTCGAGAAGTTCGCCGCGGAGATCCTCGGGAAGCACGTGATTCACTCGAAGGACCGGGCCGGCTTCATCGTGAACGCACTGCTGATTCCCTACATTCTCTCCGCCGTCCGGATGGCCGAGTCCGGGTTCGCCCTGCCTGCGGACATCGACGCCGGCATGGTGAGGGGCTGCAATCACCCGATGGGCCCGCTGGCGCTGGCCGATCTGATCGGCCTCGACACGACAATGGCTGTCGCGGAATCGCTATACAAGGAGTTCAAGGAGCCGCTCTATGCTCCTCCGCCCCTGCTTTCACGCATGGTCGAAGCGGGAGTTCTCGGAAGAAAGACCGGGCGCGGGTTTTTCGAGTATCTGCCCCGCTGAGGTGGTTCGTGCGCTCTCGCCCGGAGTCGGCGACAGATAAATCCGGGAGCGTTGGTCGATTCCCAATTGATGAGGAGGTCCTGACATGGCCGGTACGATGAAGGATGTGCGTGAAGTCATTCTCTCGGGAACGGCCAGCGGGGCGGATTATTCCGCGCTGCCGCTGCCGGAATCGATGAGGGCGGTCACCACCCACAAGGACGATGAGAAAATGTTCGAAGGGCTCGAGTCCCGCGACAAGGACCCGCGGCGCAGCCTGCACCTCGAGGAGGTGGCGGTCCCGGAGGTGGGTGCCAACGAAGCCCTGGTCGCTGTGATGGCGAGCAGCATCAATTTCAACACGGTCTGGAGCGCGATCTTCGAGCCGATATCCACCTTCCGATTCCTGGAGCGCGCCGCGAAGCTGAGTCCCTGGGACCAGCGCCACAATCTGCCGTACCACGTCCTGGGCAGCGACGCCGCCGGAGTGATCCTGCGAACGGGGCCGGGCGTGACCGCGTTCAAGCCCGGCGACGAGGTCACCGTCCACTGCAACTACGTGGACCTGCAGGCACCCGAAGGGCACGACGACTCCATGCTCGACCCCGATCAGCGGATCTGGGGATTTGAGACCAATTTCGGCGGCCTGGCCGACATCGCCCTGGTGCGCGCGAACCAGCTCATGCCCAAGCCCGCGCACCTGAGCTGGGAAGAAGCGGCTTCCATGCCCCTGGTGAACTCGACCGCCTACCGCATGCTGGTCAGTCACAATGGCAGCCCGGTCAAACAAGGGGACATCGTCCTCATCTGGGGAGCGGTCGGTGGACTCGGAGGATTCGCCCTGCAATACGCGCTGAACGCCGGCGCGTTCCCGATCTGCATGGTCTCTTCCGAAGAGAAGGGCAGGCTCTGCGAGACCATCGGGGCGCGATGGGTGATCGACCGCTCTGCGGAGGAATATCGTTTCTGGAACGAGGACGGGTCGCAAGACGTCCGCGAGATGCGGCGCTTCGGCAAGAAGATCCGCGAACTCACCGGTGGCGAGGATCCCGACGTGGTGTTCGAACACCCGGGGCGGCAAACCTTCGCCGCCAGTGTCTTCGTCACTCGGCCCGGCGGCCAGATCATCACCTGCGCCTCCACCTCGGGATACAACCACGAGTACGACAACCGCTACCTGTGGATGCAAAAGAAGCGCATCATCGGGTCCCACTTCGCCAACTACCGGGAGGCTTGGGAGGCGAATCGCCTGGTTTGCAAGCGGGCCATCCACCCACTGCTCTCGGAGACCTATCCCCTGGCGGAGGCCGGCGAGGCGGCCTACCAGGTGCACCACAACCGGCAGATCGGCAAGATCGGCGTGCTGTGCCTGGCGCCCGAGGAAGGGCTCGGGGTGCGCGATGAGGAGGGGCGCGCCCGCCACATCGGGCAGATCAATCTGTATCGCAACGCGGCAAAGGGACGATTCGGACTGGTGAAGACCGAGCCGTAGTGGGGGCGGGAGTTCCGAATCAACGTGGTTTCCGCGGAGCGAAACATCGTCCCGATCGGAATGCCCGGCGTGGGAACTTCGCAGCTTCAATCACCTGTCCTCAGTCGTGATAAGGGTCCACCATCAACCGATTGGAGCCCGAACATGTCGAGTGAAAACGCTGCCCCGCTCGCACTGACCATGCTGTCCGAAGAAGAAGCGATGTTCCGTGATGCCATTCGCGACTACGCCCAGGCCGAGATCCGACCCAAATCGCGCGAGATGGAGAAGAACGCCTGTTACGACGAGTCCTTGCTGGAGAGCCTGTTCGAGATGGGCCTGATGGGCGTCGAGATCCCGGAGGAGCTGGGCGGGTCCGGGGCGAGCTTTTTCCAGGCCTGCCTGGCGGTCGAGGAGGTCTCGCGAGCGGATGCGGCGGTCGGCGCGCTGGTCGACGTGCAGAACACGCTGTTCAACAACGCGGTCCTGCGCTGGGGCACCGTCGAACAGAAGGAGGCCCACCTGTCCCGGGTGGCGCGTGACACGGTCGGGGCCTACGCGCTGTCCGAAGCCGGATCGGGGTCAGACGCCTTTGCGCTGGCCTGCCGGGCCGAGCCCAAAGGTGACGACTGGGTGCTCGACGGGCAGAAGCTGTGGATCAGCAACGCGGGTGAAGCCGGATTGTTCTTGGTCTTCGCCACCGTGGATCCGTCGAAGGGATACAAGGGAATCACCGCGTTCATCGTCGACCGAAACGACGCCGGCTTCCGGGTGGGCAAACGCGAGAGCAAGCTGGGCATCCGGGCCTCGAGCACCTGCGAGCTCATCCTCGAGCAGTGTCGGATCCCCGGCGACCGCGTGCTGAGCGAAGTCGGCAAGGGTTACAAGATCGCCATCGAAACGTTGAACGAGGGCCGCATCGGCATCGGA
>JAFDAW010000198.1 GCA_019313605.1 Deltaproteobacteria bacterium | reverse complement strand
TTCCGCCTCCGTCGCATCCTCGAACAGCGCTTCGACGAACTCGTCCGCTGAAAAATCGCGAAGGTCCTCGGCGGCCTCACCGACACCCACGAATTTGACCGGGATCCCAAACGCATCGGCCAGCCCGATCAGGACGCCACCCTTGGCGGTTCCGTCTAGTTTGGTGAGAATGAGACCCGTCACACCCGCGACCTCTGTAAACAGGCGCGCCTGGGAAATCGCGTTCTGACCGGTCGTCGCATCGAGAACCAGCAGGACTTCGTGCGGTGCATCCGCGAGCCCCTTGCCGATCACCCGCACCATCTTGCCGAGCTCTTCCATCAGCGGACGTTTGGTCTGCAGACGCCCCGCCGTATCGATGATCGCAACGTCGATCTCGCGCGCCACGGCCGCCTTGACGGTGTCGAATGCAACCGCGGAGGGGTCGCCGCCGGACGGACCGACGATGACCTCGCAGCCGGCCCGCTCGCCCCAGACGCCGAGTTGCTCGCTGGCGGCTGCGCGAAAGGTGTCGCCCGCACCGAGGATCACACTGCGCCCAGAAGCCACGT
This sequence comes from Deltaproteobacteria bacterium, assembly GCA_019313605.1. Taxonomy (GTDB): domain Bacteria; phylum Myxococcota_A; class UBA9160; order UBA9160; family SMWR01; genus JACZVU01. The sequence goes on along the minus strand of JAFDAW010000198.1, from coordinate 4,919 downwards.
AGCGCGCGGCGAGTTTTCCGATCGAAGTCGTCTTGCCCGCGCCGTTGACGCCGAGGACCAGGATCACATGGGGGGTTCCCTGCGCGGCGAGCCCTTCGGCGGGTTCGATGCGTCGAAGCTTCTCGAGGATCGCCGCACGAAGGACTGCGTTAACCGTCTCCGCATCGCCGCCCCCCGCCTCCGAGCGAACCTTTTCGAGCAGGCTGTCGGCCGTCTGGACTCCCAGATCCGCCTCGAAGAGCAGCGACTCCAGTTGATCGAGCAGCTGCGCGTCGACGGTTCGGCCCCCGAGCAACTGGCCGATCCGACCGACCAGCCCCTCCCGGGTCAGCCGGAGGCGATCCCGCATGCGCGCCACTTGCGGTGGCGCGACGGCCTCCGCCGCGGGCACCTCGCGGTCGAGTTCGGGGAGAGCGGACGCTTCGGCCGCACCATCCAGCGGAGCTGCCGCAGACCGACGAGCCGAACGCCAGGCAGAGCCAATGACGCCGACGACAGCCAATGCAATCGGAACCAGCAGCAGCGCCGGCAGCAGCGGGTTGCGAATCGCCCAGTCTTCGAGAATTGCGATCAGGGATTGTTCCATTGAGGGCGGGAACATAGCGGCCTTCCGCGGCGGCGGAGAGAGCCGCGGCGGGTTCGCGCGTCTGGGTCAGTGCAGCTCTACGGCGACGAGTTTGCTCACACCCTTGCGCTCCATCGTCACGCCGTACAGCAGATCGGCGACTTCGATGGTGCGCTTGTTGTGGGTGATCACGACGAACTGCGACCAGGCGGCCATCTCGCGAACCAGATCGTTGAAGCGACCGACATTGGCGTCGTCGAGTGCCGCATCCACCTCGTCGAGCAGGAAGAACGGCGAGGGGCGAACCTGGAATACGGAAACCAGCAGCGCGATTGCGGTGAGCGTCTTCTCGCCGCCGGAAAGCAGGTTGACGTTCTGGAGGCGCTTGCCCGGAGGCATCGCCATGATGTCGATGCCCGACTCGAGAACGTCTTCGGTGTCGGTCAGCGACAAGCTCGCGCGGCCGCCGTTGAATAGACGGGGAAAATTCTCCGAAAAACGCTTGCTGATCTCTTCGAAAGTCTCCTTGAAGCGACGCCGGCTGGTCCGGTTGATCCGCTGGATGGCGTCGCGCAGGGAGGCAAGCGTGCGCTCCAGGTCGTCCTTTTGCTCGGTGAGGAATCGCGAGCGCTCGCTCAGTTCTTCCTGCTCTTCGATCGCGCCGAGGTTCACGTCACCCAGGCTCTGGATCTTGCGCCGGACCTCTTCGAGCCGCTCCTTTCGCTGCTCGAGCGGAAGCGTCGCGAGCAGCGCGTTCTCTCTCGCATCGCGCGCGGCATTGGGAGTTGCGCCTTCCTCTTCCTCGCCAACCGTCGCGTTGGCCGCTGACTCGAGCGGTGCGGCCACCGACGCCTCGGATTCGGGCAGTTCGGTTGCGGGCGCCTCGGGATCGACCGAAGGCGGGGTCCAGCTCGCAATCTCCACGCTCCATTTTTCTCGGATCGATTCGTCGAGGTGCGTGAGCGTGAGTTCCAGTTCCCGGCTGCGCAGCTCCGCCTCGTTGACCTGCTCGCGGCGGTTCGCGATCTGGCTGCGGAATTCGCGGGTACCTTCGTCGAGGCTCGCCACCTCTTCGGAGATCCCCTCGTAGGCCTCGCGCTTCGCGTCGTTTCCCGCGCGAGCGGATTCCTCCTCGCGAAGCTGGGTTTCCAGCGTCCTCTCCGAAACCGCGATCTTCTCGGCGAGTTCCACCCGCCTCGCCTCGGCGGCGGCGATTTCGCCGTCACGCCGATCGATCCACTCTCGCGTCTCTCCGACCGCGGCGATGGCGCGCTCGTGGTTCGATCGCAAGCGGTCGCATTTCTCCGATCGCCCGGCGTGTTCGACCCTTCGCTCGGTTGCAATCGTCTCCAATCGATTGAGTTCGCGCCCATACGAACCCACTCGCAATACGAGCGCGTCGAGCTCTCGCTGACACTTCACACGCTCGTTGCGAAAATCTTCGAGGGTGCGCTCGAGGCGCGCGTGCTCTCCGGTCAGCGACTCGATCTCCGCGAGAATCTCGGATCGCTCGGCGGTGCGGCCCTCGTGGGCCTCTCCCAGCGCCTTCACACGCTCGCGGGTGCGCTCGAGATCCTTTTCGTGATTCGCCACGGCGAGCGCAGCTGTGTGGTGTCGGTTTCGCAGGTTGTCGAGTTCGTCGGCCGCGCGCACCAACTGCGCCTCGACCTCCTGATGAACGCTTTCGGCTTCGGCGACCTGCCGGTCGAGGTCGGCGACTTCGACCGTCAGCTCGCGCACTTCGCCCATCCGGGCGAGCAGGCCCTGTCCCGGCCCTTCGGCTCCCGAGCCACCGCGCACGATGCCATCGGGCGTCAGCACATCGCCGTCGGGCGTCACGAACGTCGCGGGAATGCGCCCGGCCTCGTAAACCGACAGCACCTCCCGAAGATCGCCAACGAGGTTGACGCCGCCGAGCAGCGTGCGAGCGAGGTTTTCGAATCCGGGACGCGCCCGGACCCGCTCGAGCAGCGGCTGACCGAGCGGGACAAATCCCATGACGTCGGGTTCATGGCTGGACATCGACACGAGTACGCCGCGGCCCGCCTGGGCGGCGCGCAGGCGCTCCAACGCCGCGACGGCGGTAGCGGGCTGGTCCACCACGATGGCCTCGGCGCGCTCGGCGAGCACGGCCTCGACCGCGCCTTCGACCTCGCGGTCCACCTCCAGCAGATCCCGCACGAGACCGCGGAATTCGAGATTCTGCTCGTCGGAACCCTCTGCGGAAAGCAGATGTCGCGCCCCTTCGCCGACGTCGTCGCGACGCTCCACGACTTCGCGCAGGGAGTCGAGCCGGGCCTTGCGCGTCTCCCGCCGCTCGCGCACCTCTCGCAGCTTTTCGGTCGCCTCGCGGGCTCGGGCAACGGCCTCTTCGTGGGCTTCGAGTGCGCGCCGCACCAACCCCATGAAGCGCTCTCGCTCTGCGAGCAGATTGCGCAACCCCTCCTCGAGCTCCCGCTGTTCGCTATCCGCGCGCGAAGTCTCGGAATGCCCGACCTCCATCACGTCGTCCGACGTGCGAATCCGGCCGTCGATTTCGGCCCGGCGGTCGTTGATGGTCGAGAGTCGATCCTCCGAGCGCGCGATGCTCGTGAGCGCCTCGACGAGCGCAGTGTTGGCGATCTCTCGCTCCCGCTCGACTTCCTGAAGCCCCTCCCGGGCCTCGGTCACCGCCAATTCGCTCCCCGCCAGCAGCTCGGCCTCGGAAGCCGTCGCGCTCTCGACCGCTCGCAGTTCGTCTGCAGCACCTTCTGCTTCGATGTCCTGGAGCCGCAGCTGCTCGCGCAATCGCTCGAGCTCTCCACGCCGAGCCGCAATCGTTTCCGCGAGCGACTCGCGCTCTCTGCGGCCAAATTCGATCTGCCCCTCGTGGTGCTTGATGTCGGTGCGCAGGGCCAGCAGGCTTTCGTTGCCGTGGCTGAGGACCCGCTCCGACTCCGTGAGTTCGAGGCGCTTGGCCTGGACGGTCAGCTCTCGCTGGGTGAGTGAGGCTTCGAGATCCGCGGCTTCTTCGCTCAGCGCCGCGAAGCGCACCTTCGCGGCTTCGTTCTCCTCCGCGTGCGCACGCCGCTCGTCGGCGGCGATCGAGAGTTCCAGCACCCGCAGCGTCTCGCGAAGCCGCTTGTAGCGGGCGGCCTTCTTGGCCTGGCGGTCGATCGAATTGATCTGCCGGCGAATCTCGGCGAGCACGTCGCTAATTCGGAGCAGATTCTGCTCGGTCGAGGCGATCTTCGACTCGGCCTCACGTCGCCGGGCCTTGTACTTTCCGATACCCGCCGCCTCTTCGATCAGGGCGCGGCGCTCTTCGGCCTTCGCGGAGACGATCTCGGCAATTCGCCCCTGCTCGACGATCGTGTAGCCCTTGGTGCCGATACCGGTATCTCTGAAGAAGTCGTGCACGTCACGCATCCGGCACGGCGTGCGGTTGATCAGGTACTCGGACTCGCCGGTCCGGTAGAGGCGCCGGGTGATCTGGATTTCGCGGTAGGACGAAAATGCGGGCGGCCCATCGCCACCGCTGTTGTCGAAGGTGAGAACGACCTCGGCCATTCCGACCGGGCTGCGTCCCTCGGAGCCCTGGAAGATCACGTCTTCCATGCCCTTGCCGCGCAGCCGGCGGGGCGACTGCTCGCCCATCACCCAGCGCATGGCGTCGACGACGTTCGATTTACCGCAACCGTTGGGCCCAACGATCCCGGTCACGCCGGGTTTGAAGAGCAGTGCGGTCTTGTCCACGAACGATTTGAAGCCGTGAAGTTCCAGGCTTTTCAGCTTCACTCGATCCTCGCTGCAATTACCAGCACGTGCGCGCTCGGACCACCGCCCGTAGGGCGATGCCAGTTAAAACTACCGAGCGGAGGACGTTGGGGGACAGCGGATTGGTACCACCCCTAAGGGGACAAATGCAAGCAATTACTTGGGGCCGATTTGACCCGGTTTTCGTCGTCAACCGGTCGCGATCGACTGCGCGTCTTCCGAGCGATATTGGAGCCGGTAGAGCCGATAGTAGACACCCTCGAGCGCCATCAGCTCCTCGTGGGAGCCGAACTCCACGATCCGGCCCTTGTGGAGCACGTAGATCCGATCGACGTCCTGGATCGTGGAGAGCCGGTGGGCGATCGCAATCGCGGTCCGCCCCTCCATCAGGTTGTGAATCCCGCGCTGGATCAGCACTTCGGTCTCTGTATCGATCGAACTGGTCGCCTCGTCGAGCACGAGCACATCCGAGCCGTGGGCGACGGCCCGCGCAAACGAGAGCAGCTGACGTTGGCCCGCCGAGAGGTCCGCGCCGCGCTCGCGAAGCTCGGTCTGGTAGCCGTCGGGCAGCCTCTCGATGAAGCGGTGGGCCTCGACG
>JAFDAW010000197.1 GCA_019313605.1 Deltaproteobacteria bacterium | reverse complement strand
GCCCGCCGCCGCGAGCGAGCATCTAGCGTTTCGGCATCTGCAACGAGCGCCATCCAGACTTCGGGCTCCGGCAACAGCCTGAGCTCGACGTTGCCTCGGACGGAGTCGTCGTGGTGGGCGACCCGGATGAGTACCGTCTGGCCGATATCGAGCCCAAAGCCCCCACCGACCGGAATCGCGGAATCGAGGAAGCGGGTAGGATCGGCATCGAAACAGGCGGTCGGTGCGAGCCCTAGCTTCCAGTCATCGTTCGCGCGGATTTCGTTGTTCTTCGTCCCCGGGCAGCCCTCGTGTACCGACAGCACGGTGTCGATTCCGAACGAGCGCTCGGTTTTGCACGTGGAGATGTTGAATTGCTGGTCTACGACGTGGGTGTAGGTGTACCAGACATCCCCACTTCGACCGGAGTCATTCCCGCTCTCACTACCATCGTTCGTCGAGTCGGTGAGGGTGCCGAAGGCCCCTCCCGTAAAGACCGGGGTTGCGTCTGCGCAAGAGTTGGCTCCCGGCGTACACTGGTGGTTGCACACAGTTCCTACCAGCCCGATACACGTCGAATCCCAGGTATCGGTGCAGCAGATGGGGTCCTCGAAGCAGACTTGCGCAGCGCAGGTGTTACACGTGGAATCGAGGGGCTCCCCCACCTCGCAGAGATTATGTTTGCAAGCAGCCGCACAGATCCAATCGCCACATTCCGTCAGGACCTTCTCGATACAGAAATCGTCCCATCCCCCTTGGGCACCGTCGCAGCAATAGGGATCGAATCGGCAGATGTCTTGAACGCAGGAGTCACAATTCGAAGCCAGGGCATCCCCGGATTCACAGATGTCATGCGCACACACCGGTTGTGCTTCGGCCGGGGCGGGCACGGACAGCCATAACAGGCCAAGCAATAACAGCCCCGCCGCGCGCGGTAGCCAGCCGAGTAGCCGACTCTGTCCTTTGGATCCCGCCTGGTTCGGCGATTCACTCGAGGAGCGCTGATGCCGTTCGATATCCATAGGAGCCCCGCGTGCGGGCCCACCAAGGGTCATCGTTTCGAACCCATGGTGAACCCGCCAATGCCAGCAGAGTGACTACTGCAGGTCAGTGACTATTTACTTGCAGGTCTTGGTGATCGTTCTCGACGCCGTGCACACATCCAGATCGTCGTCCTTGCCGGTAAACGTGGCGGTGAAGTCGATCGATCCGGAGTTGCACTGGGAGATATCCATCGTGAGCTTGTCCCCCTTGCCGCCTTTGCCCACTCCGAGAGTGATCGGGTAGGACAACTTCGTGTCGAACACCGTGCCGCCGTCGATCGCGTCGATCCGGAGCTGCGTGACAATCGTCGTACCATCAACAGCCGAACCCTTGGCGATGCGCGCCTTGGAGGTGATGTTCTTCGTTGCGCCCACGCTCACCGTGGGTGAGCCACCGCGCAGTGCATTGATCTCGATCGTGAAATCGCAGATCGGCGGATCCGTTCCTGCACCCGCTTGGGACGCGGCAAAACCAACCGCAATGAAGGCACCCGTGATGCAGCAGAACATGCGCTGTAACTTCATAACTGCTCTCCTTTTCGAAACACTCACTCGAATCTCAGAATCCAGATCTGCGATTTGACCACCGGCACCTGTTGCCGCGGAAACCCAGTCCTCTCTAGAAACCACAAAGACGCCATCAATGTCAACGGCGTTTTTCCTCTTCCACCGCCCCTCACAGGGCACATAGAGCAATTACGGTGCCAAGCGACGGAAAACGCTACAGATATTGCAACTATCTGATTCTAAAGATTTTTTCGCCTAAAATGCGCTTTTGAATCCAGTCGAATTGGGAAAATGTTTTCCCAAAAAGAGCAAAATATCCTAGGTCAATCGACGCCCAATCGACGGCTTTTCATCGCGAATTTTCTCGGGTCAACCCGCGAATTGGACCCGCTCTCTGGCAGAGCCTTTGCGAGCACGCCCGCAAACGCCATAAGTCTGCTGTCTGCCTCGGCTTCCTCGGGCGCCCCGACGCCCACCGGAGTGCCTATCCGAACCACACGCGGGCGCTGGCTGCGCCAGAGCGGAGACTGGTCGGTGGCAAACAACGCGCGCAGCACTTCGAGCGCCAGCGAATCCATCCCTTCGTACCAGTGGTAGGTGAGAATGCGGCGCGATCCAGAACGCGCCACGACCCGCTCAACCTGGGTACCCCACGAGTCGAGCCGTGCGAAACTTCGGTCCTCGACCTCCCAGCCGCGCCCCGGAAGCGCATTCTTGGTCGAGAGCAGACTCCTGCTGCGATCTGCTCGGTCGCCATAACCGATAAACAGGTCCACGGTCTGCCCATCGAGCCGGTAGGGCCGATTTGCGTACTGCGGGAACCTCAGCGTCCAGATGTAATCGAGATCCAGCGGGAGCGCCTCGCCCATCCTCCATCCACCCATGGCAAGCGGGAGTTCGACGCTGGGCCCAAAAATCGGTTCACCGGCGGATCCTTCACCCTCCGGTGGGCTCCATTCCGGCATCCAGAGGGATATACCGAGCAAGCTCGCGAGCATCGCAGCCAGCGCGACCGACCAGGCGCCCGCCCGCGAACTCGCCAGCGCCAGCACACCCGCTGCAGGCTGAGGGCGATCGCTCGCGTCGAAAGAGGTGGACCGGGGGCGGCCTCGCCCCGGAAGCAGACGGCCCAGCAGGCGATCGATGACCACCAGAACCGCGAGCGCTCCAAAGAACGCGGCCCAGCCCTGCACGGTGTGCGTTGCGGAGAGATCGGAAGTCGGATCCGGGATGATGAAACACACCCTTAGGAGGTTGAACCCATAGGCGACCAGCGGCGCCGTCGCGATCAGCAACCATCCCCGGAGGCGGTCGGCCGGAGACCACTGCACGAACAGGAACGCGGCGAGGGTGAGCATCTCCATGGCTCGCAATCCACTGCAACTGTCGATCACCTGCGCGACCACATTTGCGCCGTAGATCACGTTTCCCTCGTGATAGACGGGGAATTTGACCAGGGTGAGCAGAGCGGTGGCTTGATCGGCCGTCCACAGCCGGAGGGAATAGAAGATCTCGTTCGTCAAGGCGGCTGGGATTGGAAACGCGAATGCGAGGATGACACACGGAATTGACCACGCCATCGCGAAGCCGGTCCCGAACCAGAGCAGCGTCACTCCCATCGAGACGAGCACGAACGATACGAGGAGCAGATCCGTGGCGGCGACGTAATGCCCCCAGACGAATAACGCCGAGCCCAGCGACAGCGGGAGAAACGCCAGGGCCGGCGAACCGGTCCCTTCCATCGCGCGGCGAAACGAGCCTCGATTCCGATAGACGAGCAGTGCGGCGAGTGCGAAATACATCTGTGGGATGGCGTCTACCGACGAGAACAACCAGTCCTGGAAGCGCACCTGTCCGTGCGGGTCCGGATTCCAGAATGCGAGCGACCGGTACGCCAGTACACCCGCAACAAGGCTCGCGATGGCTAGAACTCGATGCGCCTGGAGTGTCATCAGAGGATCCGAAAACCCCAAACGCCCGATGCATTCGGCGATGGCTGTCGCCAGACACTCCGCCACCACGCAGCGAAACACCTCGCGTTTGAACTGGTGCGAAGTATACAGGAAGGGGGCGGATGATCTGCCGAGGCTTCGATCAGCGCTGGTGGTTCGGGCGCCGTTCGAGATTTCCGCTCGATCGAGACCGACGAGACGGACGCATCAAACGCGCGCACGTTCAAGGAAGTGGGGTGGGCTCGCAAGCAACGACGAGCCCAAGCGAAGCCCAGCGGCCGAAATACCCGGCCACGGCTTCAGGCTCTGCGCCAGAACCTGCCAGCTTCGCAGCCACCTCGCCGAGCAACTCTCCGTTCTTCAGCGCTGCAACCGCTTCGGCCTCGGCTGCTTCGATCGACTCGACGACGACGTCGAAGTCTCTCCGGTAAACCAACACCTGGTCGTGGCGATCCACCACGTCCACGTCGATCTCGGATCGCTCACACCGGGTCGTCTCGCGCAACTCGCGCAACGGCCACGGCGCGCAAACGAGCGCGAGCCCGGGTTGAAACCCGACTTTCGCGCCCGCCCAATCATCCAACGACCATCCACTACAGGCCGAAGGTTCAAAAGGCGGCAGAAGATCCGCATGAAAACAGCGATCGACCGCCCACTCCAATTCGGCGAGAGCGGGAAGGAACGGCAAATCGCGGCTCACACGATCCGACCCGAGGTATGCGGGTAAAGCCGCTCCCACGAGATTGAGGTTTTGGAGGTCTGCGGGCACATCTTTCGCATAGCGGTCGGCAAACGCTGCAAAGGAACCGTCGCCAAGGATCTGCGCCACGGCGGGAAAGGTTTCACGCAACGCCTCTCGGATCCGCGAAGGATATCCCTCGACGTAGACCGCCACGCGCGCCGCGGAGTCCGCTTCAGAAGGTACGCAGATCCAATCGTCGAGATCGGAGCCTTCTCCAGCCAGAATGCGCGCTGCAAGGGCACGCTGGAGTTCAGCCAGCGACGGCTGCATGGCCGACCTCGTCTGCGAAAAATACCTGGGCGTGTATCTGCCTGGCGCGATCGACCTCTTCCACCAGGCGTGACCAGGGCGGGATGTCATCATCCCACTCCACCATGGAGGCCACCGGCCCGATCCGCTCGAGCGCGTACCGGTAGAGTGCCCAGACCTCGTCGGAGACCGGCCGACTGTGGGTATCGAAAAGATGCGTTCCCATGTCGCTGAATCCCGCGAGGTGCATCTGGCCCACCCGGTGCGCTGGAATCGCGTCGAGATACGCCTTGGGGTCGAAATCCAGATTGACGGCGCTCACGTGAACGTTGTTCACGTCCAGCAGCAGACCGCAATCCGCCCGCTCGGCCAACTCGGACAGGAACTCCGCCTCGGGAATCGTCGAAGCATTCCAACCCAGATAGGTGGAGGGATTTTCGAGCAGAATCCGGCGACCCAGGACGTCCTGCACCCTGCGAACACGCTCTGTTACGTGGGCCAGACACTCTTCGGTCAGCGGGAGAGGCAGCAGATCGAATAGCGCACGCCCGTCGACGCTACTCCAACAAAGGTGGTCGCTGATCAGCGCCGGCTCGATCCGATCGACCAGATCCCGGAGCGCGTTCAAGTACCGCCGATCCAACGGATCCGCTGAACCGATCGAGAGGGCAACGCCGTGCAGCGCGACCGGATGGTCTCGGCGCACGGACTCGAGCACAGCCAGGGGACGGCCCTTCGTGTCGATGTAGTTCTCCGTAATCGCCTCGAACCAGTCGGCCCCCTTCGAGCCCGCAAGAACATCTTCGTAGTGTTCGGCGCGCAGGCCGACGCCGAACCCCAGCCTGGGCCAATCCGCCGCCGTGCCCGCGCGCCCCACCCGCCGTGCCCGCGCGCCTAACACTCAAGATCTCACCTCTACTTCTTCTCGGGTGTGAGTCGCCCGCCCTCGATCTTCAGGCAGGTCTCTTTGTCCATATCCAGATACCCTTTCCCCTTGCAGGAGTTCTCGCCCGCGCACGAGTGACCCTTGCCACCGCAGTCTCCCGCCCCCTTGCACTTGTTCACGCCGTAGCAATGGGCCGTCTCAGCATCCCCGGCCGTGGCCGTTCCGATCGGCACTGCCAGCGTCAACAGACCAGCGGCTGCGGACGCGAGCAACATTGCCCCCTTGTTCAAGCCATTTGCCATCTTTGCTTCTCCTTTTCAGTTGGACTGCCGGGCCGGACACGGCGAAACCACCGCACCCCACACAGCGGCCACATCACTCGCCGAGGATTCCCTCGACGTCGATTCGAATTTCCACCTCTTCACCAACCAACACTCCGCCCGTCTCGAGCATCTGGTTCCAGTTCAATCCGTAGTCCTTGCGATTGATGTTCAGGCTCGCGGAAAAGCCGGCTCGAACATTGTCCCAGGGATCTTTTCCCTGTCCGCGGAAGACGACGTCGAATACGACGGGCTTCGTGACGCCGTGGATCGTCAGGTTGCCGGCGAGCTTGCCGCGGTTTTGCTTCATTACCGTGACGCCAGAAGTGCTCTCGAACGAGAGCGTCGGATTCTTTTCGACGTCGAAGAAATCGCCACTCCTCAAGTGCTTATCGCGCTTCGCGTTGTTCGTGTTGATGCTCGCCGCTTCCACCGTTGCTCGGACGACTGCGGCCTCGGGCTTTTGCGGATCGAATTCGATCACCCCATCGAATCGATCGAACCTGCCTTGTACGCTCGTGAAGAGGTGGCTAACGCTGAATCCCACCGTGGTGTGGGATTCGTCGATCTTCCAATTCTCAGCGTGAGCGGTAGCGGCAAGTCCGCATGCCAGTGCAATAACGCATGAAATCGTGGCACTTCTTCTCATTCCCAAATCCTCTCCTCAAGAGCCCCCACGCGCCCAGCGCGCGGGAGCGGGCTCATCGCCTCGCTGACGCCATCCGATCGTCTCCCCCCCTTACGCCGCGGCGCGGGCAACGGTTACGGCGAGCCGGGTTTTTTCGAGTGCGAGAACAGGAGTGGGCAGAAATTGCGCAGGAGGGCCACCCGTAGCTCGATCGCAGGGCATATGGGCAGGCTCGGCGAAAGGACCAGATTTCTTCGTTTAGCGGTAGAAAGCGATGATGGGGACTCGAATCATCGCAGGCCAGGGCCGGAAAGCCCTCGCACCCGATACGGGTTCAATTTCTCAAGCGATCGACCGAGATCACGCCTTTGATCTTCCCGATCTGCTTCATCACGACGTTGAGTGTCTCAACATCGGTGACCCAGAGGTCGAACGTCTGCAGCGATTTCTGGTCAGAGGTGGTCGAAACCCGGGCCGCGCCGATATTCACGCCAGCCGCCGAAATCGTCTTGGTGACTTTCGCGAGCAAGCCCGGATGATCGTTGGATCGAACGCGCATCTTGATGCAATGCGGCATCGCCGCGTCGGATTCCCAATCCACATCGATCCGTCGAGCGGGATCCAACTCGTAGACCCGGGCACAATCCCGCACATGTACCGTTACTCCCCGACCCCTCGTAACGAATCCGACGACATCGTCGCCAGGCAACGGCGCGCAACAGCGCCCGAAACGCACCAGCACATCGGACTGCCCACTGACGCGGATGCCCGACGAAGAAGATTTGGCCTGACGCCGGAACAAGCCTCGCAACCGGGCGGTCTTACCCTCGGGTTCGGGCTCGGGCGGTTCTTCACCGCGCAACTTGCGCACGATATCGACGGCGTTGGTCCGCCCGTAGCCAATCGCGCCGAACAGCACATCGACTGAACCGTGGACCTCTTTTGCCGCCAGCTCGGACAGATCCTCTCCTTCGAGCAATCGCGGCAGCGACATTCCGCGCTTTCGCAACTCGCGATCCAGGATCTCTCGACCGAGTTCGCGGCTC
>JAFDAW010000196.1 GCA_019313605.1 Deltaproteobacteria bacterium | reverse complement strand
ATATTCACCAACGTCCCCGCCTGCGAACGCCTTACTGAAATGAGCGGTCGAACAACGCTTCGATCGCGTCTCGCCCATTCGACTCGATGAAGCGCGTGCCCGTGCCCGTGAAATGCGGGTGGGTGATGACCGGCGCCGGGTCCGGCTCCCAGCTCTCGCCCGTCCAGTGAAACCAACCGCTCTGCTCCTGATCGAAGACGTAGAGGGGCTTGTTGCAGAGCTTCGCGAACTCGGCCCCCCAACCCGTTCCACCCTTGACGGTGCCGTCGTCGAGGATCTTGCCGATCACGTAGATCTCCTGGCCGCTATTGACCTGATGCCAGATGCTCTGCAGCACCTTCTTGAATAGCCGTGTGTCTGCATAGTGGCGGTGCATCAGGTTGCTCACGTAGGCGAGGCTCACATCGCCGTGAATCAGTTCCTCGTGGGTCAGCACACGGATCCCGCGGCTGCGCGCATCCTTGTGCCCCTCGAAGGTGAAATTGACCTCGTCGATACCGCGCCGCTCTGCGGCCGCCCCGAATTCGGACTCCGCGCCATTGGCGGCGCCACTGAACAACACGCATTCCTCTGCCTTCATCACTTCCTCCTGGGGCCCTTGGGACACGATCCGGCTGCAAGGCGTCTGCCGCCGCGGCCCGATCACGCTGCCACGCCATTGTCACGCGCCCGCCGCCACGGATCAAGCCACTCCCCGCAGGTAGGGACGTTTTAGGGGCTGGCGGCCGGTTGGCCGATGTGGGTGTCGAGGAATGAGCCAATCCGGTCGAGCATGTCCACGCGATAGCCGCTGCGGCGGATCGAGTGTTCGACGTCCTCGTACTCGATGAACTCCACCGACTTCTTGGCGCGCTTGAGCGCCTTGGCCATCTTCTTGCTGTGCTTGATCGAGACGTTGAGATCCTGGTCGCCGTGAAATAGGAGTACGGGTGCGCGGATCTCCGAGGCGCGCTTCAACGGCGAGCCGTGTTTGATCACTTCGGCGTCGCGGCCGATCATCTTCTGGACGGCTTTCTTGTTCAGGAAATGATCATAATCCTTGATCAGCGTCGCTGGATCGCTCACACCTGCGATGCTCACGAGACAGCGGTAGCGATCGGGTTCCTCGACACCGCTCATCAACGCCGCATAGCCCCCGTAGCTCCAACCGACGACGCAGATCCGATTCGGATCGGAGATGCCCTCCTCGACGAGGTAGGTCGCACCGTCGGTGAGGTCGTTGATCGCGGTGCGCCACGCGCGAAATCCACCCTCGCCCGTCCAATCGCTGCCATAGCCACCGGAGCCCCGGTAGTTGCTCTGTAGTACCGCGTAGCCCTTCGCCGCCAGAAATTGAGAGATCCAGTCGAACTCCCAGTAGTCACGGCTCTCCGGGCCACCGTGGGGCAGGATCACGGTTGGAAGCGCACTCTCTGCTCCGGCCGCCGGCAGCGTCAGATAGCCCGGGATCTCGGCTCCGTCCCGTGCCGGGTAGCGGATGGAGTCCATCGGGGCGAGTGATTGCGATGTGAGCAGGGGATATTGCGGAGAGATCTGTAGTAACTGGTTTTTCTGGACATCGAAGCGATAGAAGGTTCCGGGGTCGCGGTCGCTGCTGACGTGTACGATGTAGTAACGGCGGTCCCAGCTCTCGTCGATTACGCCGATGTGTTTTCCCTCGAAGTGCGTGAGCAACTTTTCGGAAATCTTTCCTACGACCTCGTCGAAGAAGTGCAGATGCGGCCGGTCCGTCGAATATCCGATCGCGACGATCCGCTTGAATTTTCCCAGGTACTCGACGCCATCGACGTCGACTTCCGGATTCGAAAAGACGAGCTCGTCCTCCTCCTCTTTCTCCAGGTCCACCGACCACAGAGCGAGGCGCCCTTCATGCGGCTTGAAGACGAGGAGCTTATCGGGATCTTCACCGAAACCGATCGGATAGAAGTCGTGATCCCGGTCGGACATCTTGGACTTGTCGAGTCGATGCCACTTGCTCTTGCCGGAAAGGCGGTAGCTCCAGCGGATCTGATCCTCGCTCATATACCGGTAGAGTCGCGGCGACCCGCGCCCGTCGGAGATCCAGCTCACGAAGCCGGATTTCCTATCGATCGCGCTGCCAGTGCCGCCTGAATAGATGTCGAGCGGCTTCAGCGTCGCCCCTTTGTTGTTCGGCATGACCACCAGCACGCGTTTGGGGTCATCCACCAACCAATCGACGACCTGATCCTGAAACTGGGCGAATTCGTCACGCAGCTTGCGCTGCAACAGCACCTTCATCGCGGAGCCGTCCGCGTTGACGGCAACGAGTCGGGTAACTCCATAGGCATCCCAGCCTTTCGCCACCGCTGAAAACCCACACAGCAACCGCTCGTCGTTCGCCCAATCGCACCATCGGATGTCGAACCCATCCTTCGTGCTTGCGAGAGCGATATTGACCTTGCCCGTGGCGAGATCGAAAACCCTGAGAATCGGGAGGTCAGTCGGGTGCATCTGCAGCAGCGAGACCTTCGATCCGTCGGGCGACATCCGGACGCCCCAGAGCCCCGGCATCGTGCCAAATGCGACCGCCAGAGGATCTGGCGACGCTGCACTTGATGTGACCACAGAAACACACAAGAGCGCACTCGCAGCCAACGCTCGCATCACCAAAGCGCCCGACTTTCGCGCGTTCCGTTTCATCGCACCCAGAACCGATGTTCTGCCGCGCAAGGTCACTTCAAATTCCCCACCTATCCGGCGATTTTGAATTTCCGCGCAAGCAGCATATCAAACACCAGCACTTGTAGACATTATTTTCTGCTTTCCACGACGTATCCGAGATGGGGCAAAACGTCGCACCACGTAGTGGGGACGCTGTTGAAAAGTTGACTCGGCGTCGGTAGGTATTCAGCACGCGACACCGAGTCAACTTTTCAACAACGTCCCCGATTCCGTCCCCGATCCCGCTTCAGCCGACGCCGACGAGCGACAGGCGGTCGCCCCAACGGGACTTGACGGCGCGGGCGAGCTCGGGATCCGCGTGAAGCCTGGGGTCGCGTCTGATGGTCTGCAGTGCGGCTTCTCGCGCGATTGCGATCTGGCGAACGTCGCGGGTCAAGTCCGCGATGTGTAGATCCGGGAGGTGTCCGTGTTGACGGGTCCCGAGAAATTCGCCGGGCCCGCGAATCTTGAGATCCGCTTCGGCGATCGCGAAACCATCCGTGGTGTCGAGCAGCGCGCGCAGCCGCGCTTCGCTGTCCTCGCTCGATCCCCGCGCGACGAGCGCACAGGTTCCCGGGGCGCTCCCACGGCCCACCCTGCCCCGCAGCTGATGGAGCTGTGCGAGGCCGAAGCGCTCCGCGTGTTCGACGATCATCAAGCTCGCGTTCGGCACGTCGACGCCGACTTCGATCACCGTCGTCGAGACGAGCACCTGGGTCTCGCCGGCTGCAAAGCGCGCCATCACGGCATTGCGTGAAGCCGCATCGAGCTGGCCGTGGACGAGATCCACTGTGAGCTGGGGAAATGCGGCGCGGATCTTTTCGGCCGATTCGCTGGCCGCGCGCAGATCGATCTTCTCGCTCTCCGCAACGAGTGGGTAGACGACGTAGACCTGCTCGCCGCGCGCGGTCGCCGCGCGCAACAGTTCGGCCACCTGCTGACCCTCGCCCTCGCGAAACAAGTGGGTCGTGGTCTTCGAACGGCCCGGTGGCAACTCGTCGATCATAGAGAGGTCGAGATCGCCGTAGAGGGTCAACGCGAGCGTGCGCGGAATCGGCGTAGCCGTCATCACGAGCGTGTGGGGCGGGTTTCCGTGTGCGGCCTTCGCGGCGAGCGCAGCGCGCTGCGCCACCCCGAAGCGGTGCTGTTCGTCGATCACCGCGAACGCGAGCGCGCGAAATTCGACGCTCTCTTGAATCAGCGCGTGGGTTCCCACCACGAGGTCGATCTCACCCGCGGCGAGCGCGCGACGGATTTGGGCGGCTTCGTCACTGGGAACCGACGCTGTCAGGCGCGCGATCCGCAATCCGCCCGTGTCGCCCTCCGCGCACGCGAGTGAGCGCAGCGTCGCCTCGTGTTGCTCGGCGAGCAGTTCGGTCGGCGCCATCAGCGCGCTCTGGTAGCCGCTCTCGGCGACGGCCGCCGCGGCGAGGTAGGCGACGACGGTCTTCCCACAGCCGACGTCTCCCTCGAGCAGCCGGCTCATCGGATGCGAACGCGACAGGTCCGCGAGAATCTCTCCGAGCGCGCGCTCCTGCGCGCCTGTCAGCGCAAACGGCAGTGCGCGCACTGTGGCCGCAGTGCGCTGACCTCGGGCGATCGGTGTGCCCGGCTCTGCGGCCCGCTGTGCGCGGCGCAGCGCGAGTCCCAACTCGAGCAGGTAGAGTTCCTCGAGAACCAGTCGCTGACGGGCAGGAGTTACACCGGCGGCGAGTTCGTCCGCGTCGACATCGAGCGCGGGATGGTGCAGCTCGCGCAACGCCTCGCCGGGCTCGGGCAAGCCGAACTTCTCAACGAGATTGGCGGGCAGATGGCCCGGAACCAGATCCGAATAGCGTTCGACAGCGGCCGCGATCGCGCGCCGGAGGCCGCGCGGATGGATCCCCTCGGGCGTCACATATTCGGGAGTCACGCTGCGCACATCGTCAGAAGCTGTGGATTCGCTCGACCCATCCGTCAGTGCCGAAATTTCCGGATGCGCGAGTTCTTTGTCGAAGCGGTAACGCTTCACATCCCCTGTGATCAGCAGCAGAGAGTCCTTACGCACCTGCTTCGCGATCGAATCGCCACCGCGAAACCACTTCAGAGTGACGGTTCCGGTGTCATCACCGACGAGCGCCTCGAAGACTCGCCCGCGAAAGCGGCCGCGGCGCATCGAAAACGCGCAGCCGAGCACCTGCGCAACGAAGGTCGCGCGGGTTCCGACCTCCAGGCTGCCGACCGACTGCAGACTGCGCCGATCGTCGTAGCGCACCGGAAGGTGGAAGAGCAGGTCTGCGACCGAAACCAATGCGCGCTGCGCGAGACGCTCCGCGCGCTTCGGCCCGAGCCCGGGCAGAATTGCAGTCGAACTCGCGAGCTGCCGCTCGGACCATTCCGGCTTGGCGAGACCGCGCAGCGCCTCGATCGCCTTACCCACACGCACGATGAGATCGCCCTCTTCAGCCGCCGCGAACGATGCTGCGATTTGCTTCAGGGCATCCTTTGCATCGGCTGGAACCGCGAGTTCGGCCGCATTCTGCGTCGCGACCGAAACCGTCCGCTCGAGGTCGCGCACGCGGTCGAGCTTCGCGAAATCGTCCCTGGCGGCGAATTCCAGTGGCCGCAAGGCCGCGACGATCGCAGATTGAAACGAACTCTCGCCCACCTCGGATACCTCACAAACGGTCAAACCAAGGTAGCGAACGCCGCGGATCAGCGTGGAGGCCGAAACGGGGACGGAAACGGGGACGTTGTTGAAAAGTTGACTCGGCGTTGGTAGGTATTCAGCACGCGACGCCGAGTCAATTTTTCAACAACGTCCCCGCTCATTCACTGGGGGGTAAATATTCACC